>JAIPEK010000125.1 GCA_021737205.1 Desulfarculaceae bacterium | reverse complement strand
GGATGAAACCGCAGTGAGGGTGGCAGGGGCTCATATCCAGATGATGTTCAATCTGTACGTGGACATTGAACCCGGTCTTAAATGCCCGGAATATACGGCCCTGGATGCACGGTGCCAGTACGATGCAGCCCGTCTTGTCGAGTTTCTGGCCGAAGGGCTCAACCGGAATACCTTCCGGCTCGGGTTGACCGGAGAAGATATCAGTCTTCCGTTTCTCACCTATGTATACGGCGAGGCCAGGATCGGGGGAACTGCCGGCGTGATTTCCACATGCCGCCTGGAAAAGACGAAAAAAGGGGCGGTGGTGAGAAAGTCAAAAATGTACGAACGACTCGCCAAGGTATCCGTCCATGAAACCGGCCATTTGCTGGGCCTTCTGCATTGCAGCCGGCCGGAGTGTGTCATGAATTTTTCCGCAGGCCTCGATCACCTGGACTGTCTCGCCCTGACATTCTGCAGCGGGTGCCTCGGATATCTCGGGGAAGCCACCGGATCAACCGGTTAGCAGAAACATGCGGACCAGCCGGTCCCACCCGATTTCCGGGAGCTGCGATGCGATATCTTTGACGGCCCTTCCGCCAGTGGCGGCAAGCCTGTGACCGGATTCTCCCTGTATCAGCGATGCTAGCCGCCGGCTTTCGTCTTCCATCCAGGCGTTTCCCTCCGCATCAAACAACAGATTTTTCAGGTCTTTTTTAAGTCTTGTCGGCTCCACGATTATAAGCCAGCCCTTTCCGTAAGGATCCGTGTTCGCCAGCTCCGCGTTTTTCAGTATGCCGGGGTTGGTGGCTACCACGATGCCTTCAGCGGGACTTAAGGATTCAGCCTTGAATTCCCCCTTGGAAAACCCCGGGCCCGGCTCACCCTGGACCACGGTGGAGCCGAGTTCCGGAAGCCGGAAATTGTCCAGTCTGCCCACAAGCCGAGTGGCAAAATCATCGAGTCCGATCCGGATCCGCCCGCCGTACTCGATCCGGGCCCATGCATGCCCCCGGTGGTAGTAGTATCTTTTCGCCAGCCGGAAACCGCCGGCATAGGTATCATCGACTTCGCTCTCCGGGACCGGTGAATCCGTTTCCGTCATCATCTGGTGATAGGCGCAGTTGGCGCAGTCATAATTGTGGGTGCAGTATTTGGCGGAGACCCTGCCGCTGAGCATATGCCTGCATTTTCGTTCGGCCGCCGGGGTCACGGTCCGCTCTTCCACGGGCACGTGAAGATGGTATGCAGGCCCGGCCGTGAGATCTTTCTGCTCCACCATTTTCTGCATTTTCTGATCGATGGGACAGTTGAGGCAGTTAAACGCATTGATGCAGACCCTCGGGCTGATCACCCCTGCACTTGCCCATACACACTGGTTGGACGTCATGTCGAACACCACCGGTTGTAGTCCGGCTGTGGCGGCTTTAGACCTGTTTTTCATGATGCACCTCCTGTACGTTTGCGTGTCGATTGGTTCATCTTGCCTTTTTTCTATTACATAAACAGTGCCAACGTACGGGGAGAAAGAGAGAATCGTTCAAATCGACCGTTATGAAGGAAATCCGAATGCGGGGCAATCAAAGAGGTACTGAGGGGGGAAGCAAAAAAGTGGGGAACTTTGCAGCAACTCGGGATACTGAAGACGTTTCCCCGGTCCCGGACGTCTGCAAGACAGCCGTTCGGCCGATTGGGGCATTCTGGACCAGTTTCGGGGAAAAGTGCAACAGAATACGGGCCAAAGCTTCAAGCCTCCGGTTTTTGCGACTTTTCGCTGAATTACAGGGAGCCGGACAGCTGCTGTTCCATCCGGATCAGGGCGGCCACCCCGTTGTGCAGGGTCCGGATACATTCGGTTTCCGTTATGCCGAGCCGTTGTTTGTTGCTGATATCGAAAATGGAATCCCGGATACCGGTTTTTTCTCCACCCGTTCCCCTGACCTGGAGATTCATTTTTTCAGCTGTCCGATAAAGGGTGTTTCTTTGCCTGTCGAGCCCGGGCAGCCGGATATGGACCCCGGCCCGCATGGCGGTGCCGATATTGGACGGGCAGGCGTTCAGGTAGCCGTACCTCGAGTCTTTGGCAAAGTTGATCCGGTTTTCAAGAAAAGTCAGAAGGTCTGCAATGCGGGTGAATGCCCCGGAAATATCCGATCCCTGGTCCATGGATATGATCCGGAGATGATCCTCTTCGTTGACCCAGGCGAGCAGTCCGCCGTGATCGGAAAAAAAGACCCCCCTTGCTTTGGGAAAATCCCGGTTGATGCCGGCCGATTCCTGGAACCGGTCCCCTTTTCGGAAAAGGGGAAGACTTTGGGCCAGAGTTTGAAATTCCTTATCCGAGAGATTCTCGTATGCAATGTACCGGCTGTTTGCAGCAAGCCGGTAATCTGAAACCGCTTTGAGAAAAAGCTGTTCCACTTTTCGCCTGGCGGTAAGGGAAATAAACGGGGTGAACGCGAACCCGTCAAGATTTCTGGCTGCTCTTATACGGGTGGATACGATGTACAGGTGTTCCGGGTCCGGATCTTCAAGCGGGGTCGGTGAAAGGTCCGACATGTGCCGCCTGTCGTTTGAAAACCGGTGGTACTCGTTGATCATCGGATCAAGGATTTCGGAGAACACCCGGTAGGTTTCCGCATCCCCTGCGTAAATGCCCACGGAACTGTCCGGGTTTTCCCGGCCGGACCGGACTGCATCGTGGAGAGTGAATCCGCTGCCGGTTTGAAGATCTTTGAGTTTTTCGAAAATATCAGGGGGCAGGTGCTTGTCAAGAAGGGATTGCGTATGGGCAATTTCCGGCTGATTGTTCATTTATAAAAGGTGGAGGCCTGGGTGGATATGCCCTTTGCCAGAAGAGTCCGGATTTCATCGAGCACCCGGCAGTTTTCCCGGCATTCGGGAATTTTGTTCCGGTGCTCGCATTCGGTACAGGGGCTTTTGGTCAAATACCCGATTTCAAAATCGAATCGGTCTCTTTTGATTGAATCTTCCATTGTCTTTTTTCTCCGGTGCAGTTTCGAATCCACTGTACCAGACCGGCAGGGGGAAGTCAATGCCGCAGCAATATGGACCCGGCTGTAAAGGAAGGGAAAATTCACTTGTAACCTATTCAAAAGAATGATACGTGTTTAAAAATAAAATCATTGTTTATTCGTCAAAAAAGGGAGGTGGTTTTGGCTTCTGAATCCAAGTTTGCCATATTAAAGGAAAAAGAAAGGGAAACCCGGAAACAGATCGTGATCGAGTCAACGCTGACGCTCTTTTCCCAAAAGCCGTTCTACGAAGTGGGAATGCGGGATGTGGCCGAGGAAGCCGGAGTTTCGCCGGCAACGCTGTACCGGTATTTTCCCAGCCAGGAGGCATTGTTCATTGAATCCTTTCTCCAGAATATTTCCTCGGTGACCAAGGAATTCGAAGATATGATCAAAAAAGATGAGCCTGCCACCATAGAGGAATTTGCCGTCAAGTTCACCAATCACCTTCTGGATAACGAATCGAGTTTCCAGATGATGACCTACCTGATGCTCAAGGACGATTTGACCAATCCGGCCACCGGGCGATTCGATTCTTTGAGCAAAGTGTTTTTCGATATGTTCTCCCAGCTGATGGAGCGGCACGGCGTGGTACGCGAAGATGCAAGGCTTTTGTCGCACTCGTTTATAGCATCAATAACCGGGATTATCATGACGTTCAGAAATTACTCCATGAAAAGCCGGGAGAAAGTGAGAAGCCATATTAACCAGCTGGTGAAAATTACGGCCTCTTTATATACCAAGGAACTTCTGGGAGAGTAATCATGGCAAAGAAAGTGCTTGTGCCTGTGGCGGACGGCATTGAAGAGATGGAAACCGTTACCACTGTGGATGTGCTGAGAAGGGCCGGAGCCCGTGTGACGGTCGCTTCCGTGGGCGATCTGCAGATTACGGCTTCAAGGGGAATCGTGCTTGTCGCAGATAAGAGCGTGGAAGAATTCATGGACACCGACTTTGATTTGATCGCCCTGCCCGGCGGCATGCCGGGGGCGGAAAATCTCCGGGACTCGGAACCTTTGAAACAACTTCTGCTTCGACAGGCGGAAGAGAAAAAACTGTATGCCGCCATTTGTGCTTCACCCGCGGTTGTCCTGGCGCATCACGGCCTGTTGAAATCCCGTTTTTCAACCTGCCATCCCGGTTTTACCGATAGAATGGAGCCGGCCCGGTTTCGCGAATCCGAAGTGGTGGTGGATGAAAACTGCATCACCAGCCGGGGCCCCGGAACGGCGCTTGCCTTTGCCCTGAAGCTTGTCGAGCTCCTCTATTCGCGGGAAAAGGCGGAGCAGGTCGCCGCCCCCATGGTAACCCGTTTGATGTAATCCCTTTTCCCGGTTCCGGGGATGATCTTTTGTGTTGACATCAAAATTCGATACCCTTACTATCTGGTATACGGTGGATGGTTTCGTCGTTGAAGGTTTTTCAATACCACATATCCATATTCCGAATATAGAGGCATCGCCCCTGAAGGCAAGGAGGTGCAGGGCGGTTGCATAACATGGGCCGGTGCATCGGACACGGTTCTCATTGTTATGCACCGGAAAAAAGGTGATGTATGAAGCCCCCGAACTCCCCGGCCCTGCCGCCGTGTGCGGCCAAGGGTGTGAAACCCGCAATCCGTGTTATTGTCCATCGGGAACGGCTGTATCGTATTCTGGACGAAACCCGGAATGTGCCTTTTACCTGGGTAGCGGCTCCTCCGGGGGCAGGCAAGACTTCGCTGGTGAGCGGGTATGTTGAATCAAGGAGCCTGGATTGCATCTGGTATCATCTGGATGAAGGGGATTCGGACCCGGCCGCCTTTTTTTTCTGCCTGACGGAAATCGCCGGTATGGATAATCCGGAATATGGGACAAACCAGCCCCGGCTCAGCAGGGAAAATTTTCAAAACATGACCTTTTACGCCAGAAGGTATTTTGCATCTCTCTTCTCCCAAATGCCTTCCGGCTCCCTCCTCGTCCTGGACAATTATCAGGAAGTCCTTCCAGAATCCGAGCTTCACCACCTTATCAAAGAATGCCTGAATGTGATCCCGGAAGATCTCCGTATCGTGGTCACAAGCCGGGACGTTCCGCCGGCCCCTCTGGCTGCCGCAAGGGCCGGCGGGGATCTCGAAACACTGGATTGGCGTTTGGTACGGTTTACCCGGCAAGAAACGGATGCGTTTTTACAACTGATCGGCCTGGAAAAATCGTTTGAGGATTTGCCCCGCCTGCTTCATGAAAAAACCGACGGATGGATTGCCGGCCTTATGCTGATGGTGAAAAGATCGGATATCCGGGAGATCAATGCAGGCCACCTGGAACGGTTCACTCCTTTGGCCGTGTTTGACTATTTTGCAGACGAACTGTTTGAAAAGCTCGATGCCTCTGTTCGGAAATTTCTGATGGTTTCCGCCACTCTCCCGTTTATGACGGTTTCCATGACAAAAGAGCTCACGGGGCACCACCATTCGGAAGAGATCCTTGAATTTCTGAACCACCGCCAGTTTTTCATCGAACGACGAATCGGGGAAAAGGTAACCTACCATTATCACCAGCTTTTCAGGGAATTTCTTTTGTACAAAGCTGAACATTTGATGGAAGGCCGTGAATTGACCGAATATAAGCTTCGCGCGGCCCGGCTTCTGGAAACCCGGGGATTTGTTGAAAACGCGTTCGGGTTGTATCAGGGATTGCATGAAACCGGCGAAATGTCGCGAATGGTAATGGATCGTGCATCTGAACTGCTGTTTCAGAACCGGCATAAAACCCTTGAAACTTGGATTTCAAGTATTCCCGATCAAACCCTGAATGCGGACCCCTGGCTTTTGTACTGGCAAGGGATGTGTTTTTTGCCGATCAGGACACCTGAAGCAAAACCACTGTTTGACAAGGCACTGGACCTGTTCGAATCCCGACGCAATCCAGCGGGTATACTGCTGTCTTTGGCCGGGCTGATCAGCTGCAGTATATTTATGTCCCGATCTTTCCGTGTCCTGGATCCGCTGATTGAAGGAATCATCAAGGAAAAGTCCAATATGACCCAACTTTCGGATGAACAGAAGGTGGTCGTGGTGGTCGGCATGCTTAACGCGTTGAGTTTCAGAAACCCCGCCCACCCGGATTATGAATATTGGAAGGACATGGGGGAGAAAATTTTGCTGTGGGATGTTCCGCTGGATCTGAAGGCCCAGGTGGCAGGATTTTTGATGTGGAATGCCGCAAGTGCGGGGAATCTTTCTGAAGCGCTTTATTACGTCCGGGAGTATGACGACAAGATCAACTCGGAGAACGTCACGCCCTTGACTTTTACGGTCTTTGAAACCGTGGCCCTGTATCAGAGCTGGCTCGGTGCGGATTTTAACAAAAGTCAAATCTATTACAACCGAATATCATCAACAGCGAGAGATACCGGGGTGAAGCACATGATCTTCTTTGCCAAAGCTCATTTGGCCGCGGCGGAACTTTCCCGGGGAAATCTTTCCCGGGCGGACGAGATGATACACCAAATGGAGTCGTTATCAGAAAAATCCGGTGTATGGGGGCTCGCACTGTATTTCGTTGTCAGGGCCTGGGCCGCCGTTCTCAGAAACGACGCCCCGGGAGCCGGGTTTTACTCTGAAAAAGCCTTGCGGAATGTTTTCGAAGCCGGTTCCGTGCAGCAGTATGCACCGACTTTTCTCTGCCGGACCATTGTATATCATATGCAGGGTGCCCGGGCAGAGGCGGAGAGTTTTCTTATGAAAGCCATGGATTACTGCGGTAAAGTGC
>JAIPEK010000124.1 GCA_021737205.1 Desulfarculaceae bacterium | reverse complement strand
AATCAAAGGCTGAAAAAAAGGCGGAAAAAGAAAAAAAACAATCTTTCCCCGTTTTCAGCGATACGGAAAAGGAATCCGCGAAACAGTTCCGGCTTCTGGTCAGAACCATGGAGGACCATTTCCCGCTTCCCAGGCTTTTGCATCTTGCGCAAATCAGCGGCCTTGATCACCCGCACGTACGGCTGAACCGGCTTTTGGACTCGGGGATCATCAAACCGGATGCGGACGGCTACTTCACATGGGATCTGGCGCTTTACCGGCAAATTGTGGACAAGGAAGGATAGATCAATGGAAAATCTGTTTTTCGAATTTTTTCAGAACACCGGCTTTTTTCTTTGCGACTACCGAAACATCGTGATGATCCTGATCGGGGTCATTTTTATATACCTGGGAATTGCCAAACATTATGAACCGTTGCTGCTCGTACCCATCGGCTTCGGGATGCTCATCGGCAACATTCCCGTATTCCAGGGGCTGGGCCTTGGGATATACGAGGACAACAGCGTTCTGCACTACCTGTACTTCGGGGTTACAGCCGGGATCTATCCTCCTCTCGTGTTTCTCGGCATCGGGGCGATGACCGATTTTTCCACACTTCTGGCACGGCCGGTCCTGATGATTTTAGGGGCCGCGGCCCAGGCCGGGATTTTTCTCACGTTCCTGGGGGCCCTTGCCTTGGGATTTGCTCCCAACGAGGCATCCTCCATCGGTATCATCGGCGGGGCGGACGGGCCCACGGCCATCTTCCTGACCGCCATGCTCGCACCTGAGCTTATCGGGCCCATTGCAGTAGCTGCTTATTCGTACATGGCGTTGGTGCCGGTGATCCAGCCGCCCATCATGAAGCTTTTTACATCCAGGAAAGAACGGCTCATCCGCATGGAAGAACCCAGGGAAGTCTCCAAGAAAGAGAAGATGATTTTTCCCATCATTGCGTTTCTGCTCTGCTGCTTTCTTGCACCGGCCGCGCTGCCGCTTCTCGGCATGCTCTGCTTCGGCAATCTTCTCAAAGAGGCGGTGGTCACGGAACGGCTCGCACAGACCGCCCGGAACGCGATCATTGATACGGCCACCATTCTTCTGGGCATGACAGTGGGGGCCAGCACCCAGGGAGATGTGTTCCTTACAAGTCAATCCGTGTATATCTTTGTGCTCGGTGCCTTCTCGTTCTCAATCGCCACTGCCTGCGGACTGATTTTCGCCAAGTTCATGAACCTGTTTCTGAAACCCAAGATCAACCCGCTGCTCGGAGCCGCAGGGGTTTCAGCCGTACCGGATTCCGCCCGGGTGGTCCAGATGGTCGGCCAGGAAGAGGATCCCACCAATTTCCTGCTGATGCACGCCATGGCCCCCAATGTCTCCGGCGTGATCGGGTCCGCCATAGCTGCCGGTGTTCTCTGGAGTTTGATGGTGTAATGTCCACGTCCTGACGGACACAACGAATGATGAAAGATCACCATGAAGAGCATGAAGTTCATGAAGGTTTTGCTTCAGTTCCTTCATGGCCTTCATGGTAAAAAATGGTGTTCTTTCATATAAAAACCTATGAGGAATCGTAGGACAGGGTTTCAACCGTTTCCAGTATGTATTCCCGGGTACCGAGACCCAGCTTTTCCGCGTATTCCAGCTGATACGGCCAGTCTACCTTGGGGTAGAGGCCGGTGATTTTGTCCTCCCCTTTACCCCGGTTGGTTTCAAGCGTTGAGCCTTCCAGGGCCGTCTCCCCGTTCACAAGATCCACGGACGCCTGGTCCAGGGCAACCGGGTCCGTGGACGCAACAATCCCGATGTCCCTGACAATGGGATATTCATTGAACGGAACGCAGTCGCATTTGGGGGATACATCAGCAATGAAGTTGACAAAAAGGCATTTTCCTTCCTTGTTTTTCAGCACCCCCTCGGTATATTCGATCATTTTTTCAAAAAACGTCGGGATGGTCTGGTTCCATCGGATCGTGACCGCCCGGGACGGGCACCGGACAATGCATTCCCCGCATCCGATGCATTGTTCCGCATCCAGATACGCTTTTTTTTCCTCAAGGTGAATGGCCGCCGACGGGCAGTGGGCCGCACATTCCCCGCATCCGATACAGTTTTTCCGCTTGATTTTCGGACTGACATTGGAATGCTGCGTAAGCTTGCCCCTCCTTGACGCGGCACCCATGCCCAGGTTTTTCAATGTACCGCCGAAACCGGTGAGTTCGTGCCCCTTGAAATGGGCCACGGAAATCAGGGCATCCGCCTGGACGATTTCCGTGCCGATATAGGCGTGGGAGCAGTTCTTGCGGTTGACCTCGACGGCTGTTTCCGTTTTGCCCCGCAATCCGTCAGCGATGACCACCGGCACCGAATCCATGCTGGAAAACGAGAATCCGTTTTCCACGGCGGTCTTGATGTGGGAGACCGAATCGCTTCGGGCCCCCTTGTAAAGGGTGTTGGCATCCGTCAAAAACGGATGCGCTCCCTCATTTTTGATGGTTTTCAGGATAGAGGCGATATACGGCGGACGGATAAAGGCCGTGTTCCCCTTTTCCCCGAAATGAATTTTTACCGCGCAAAGATCCCCCTCATCGACCGCCTTTGACAGGCCCGCGTTGCGGATGAGCCTTGCTGTTTTGGCGGTGAGGTTTTCCCGGGACGTGGCTGAAAAGTCTGTAAAATACACTGTGGCCGGCATGTTTTTCTCCTTTTTTGGGCGATATAGGTATTGATTTGTCTGGTTAATGGTTCTATTCTTAGGTCGAATTATGGTAAGGTGCGAATTTTATGTCAATGAAAACATGAACCAAAAATTAAAGGGTCGGCACAATGCTCTCGATTCTTCCATATCCGGTAAAAGGTATTCTTGCGCTCACTGTATACGTTTTGAATACGGTTATTCTCTGTTCGCTGGTCTGCCTGGTTGCGGCCGTGAAGTTCATGATTCCCGTTTCCGCGTTCAGAGGGGTCTGTACCGGTTTGCTCACGCAGACCGCTGCTTTATGGATGAGCATCAATGCAGTCACTACAAAGCTTTTTACAAGGATCGAGTGGGATGTTCGGGGACTTGAAAATCTGGAACGGCAACAGTGGTACCTGGTGTTGTCCAACCACCAGTCCTGGGTGGATATCCTGGTGCTGCAGCAGGTGTTCAACCGGAAAATTCCCATGCTCAAGTTTTTTCTAAAAAAGAGCCTGATCCGGGTGCCGTTTCTGGGGCTTGCCTGGTGGGCGCTGGAGTTTCCGTTCATGGAACGGTATTCCAGGCAGTTTATTGAGAAAAATCCGCATCTCAAGGGAAAAGATCTCGAAAAAACACGCAGGGCGTGTGAGAAGTTCAAGCAGATGCCGGTATCCGTGATGAACTTTGTCGAAGGCACCCGGTTTACCAGGAAAAAAAAAGAAAACCATGACGGTGAGTTCCGGAATCTTTTGAAGCCCAAGGCGGGCGGTACCGCTTTCGTCCTGGGAGCAATGGGAGAGGTGCTGCACAAGATCATTGATGTGACCATTGTCTATCCGGATGGAACTCCTTCGTTCTGGGAGTATATATCCGGCAGATGCAAACGGGTGATCGTGGATATAGAGCTTCTGCCGATCACGGATGAACTTTTAGGAGATTATTTCACGGATCCGGTTTTCAAGAAAAAATTCTGTGACCGGCTGAACCGGCTTTGGACGGAAAAGGACGCCAAAATTGAAAAACTGATGCAACAAGCGCGGTAAACAGTCAGCTGTTGGGCACTATCTTCATTTCATATGTGGGTTCCGCCTGGCTCGAATCCGTGTAACCCAGCTCTTTTATGGTCACGTATCCGGCTTTTTCGTCCACCCGTTTTTCCGAATGCTTCCCGCATACCCGGGTTTCCGGCTGTATGACCTGAAGAACGGTTATGGTGGTATTACCGGGGTTCGCCCTGCTCCATTCGGCCAGGTTTTTTCTCTCCTCGGCCAGGGTCTGTTTCTGTTCCGTGCGTTTGGTCATGGTACCATCGATTTTTTCGATTTCCGCTTCCAGCTCGTCGATTCGGTCAAAGCATCCGGTGAGTTTGGTTTCCGTGGCCTTTTCTTCGGATTTGAGCTTCTGCAGGTAGGCTTTCAAATCCTTGAGCCTTTCCAGCTTTGTCAGGTCGTTGGACATGGAGGTGATCTGGGAGATGGTGTCCCGCTGTTCAAGTTGTGCCCGGTCCTGGAAATGGGCCAGGTTGGTGGCTTCCTGCTGGAGTTTCTTGTATTCGGCTTCAAGATCGCTCTTTTTGGTCTTCAGTTCCTTGATGCTTTCATTGATACGGCCGATCTTGTTTTTGATATTTTCGGTTTCATTCTCGATGAACACGTCCCTGCCGGTTTTAATGGTGCTGGGACCTGACATGTCCGTGCCGATGTTCCCGGCCGTAACCCCCATTTTGGATGAAATTTGTGACGAAATGATTTTGCCCTGCTTGATCACACAGCTGCCGGAGTTTTTAATTTTGGAGTCCACGATTTCTTTTGCCACATTCACCGTGCCAAGGCAGGTGATGTTGGATTTGTGAACGAAGTTGGCCTGGACGTTGCCCCTTGCATAGATCCGGGCTTCGTTGACCCCGCCTGAAATGGTAAGGTTTCCTTCAGCGTGTACAATACCGCCTTCGATCTCTTCGGCCCGGATGTCGTGCCCGGTGACCCGGAAACCGCTCTTGATGCAGCCTTTAATATTGATGTGGCCTTTGTAGTCAATATGGCCGGTCTCGTAGTCCACATCGCTTCTTACCGTATACTCTTCGTCCACGGAAACAGCCCCGGACCAGGAGAGCCGTGGAAAGCCTTTTACCGCAGAAAGAATCTTCAGGCCGTCTTCCGAAAGTTTCGCTCCTTTGTCGTATTTGAACTTGACATCCACGGCCTGGCGCACACTGATTTCTTCTCCGTAAATATTCATGCCGTTGACCGCCTCCTTCAAGGGTGTTTTTTCCGCCAGTACGGTCTCCTGATTTACCTGGGGAATTTCTCCGCGGTCCTTGAAATCGATATTGCCTTCTTCGTCGATATTCCCGGCCTTCAGGTGGTCGGTGTCAAAAAAATATTCGATTACGGCATCCCGCCCCTGGACGGGCGCTTTTCCCTTGGCCGCCAGGAATCCTTTTTGCTTGAATCCCCTGGACTGGATAAAGCCCTTGATCAGGTCGTCTCCCACAACTCCGTGGGTGATGAAGTATTCTTCAAGGGCGTCTTTTATGTCGTCCACCGTAATAGTGTCGTCAAACTCGTCGGTTTTGGTTACATAAGCCTCCATTCCGTCCTCTGAAACCATAAGCTCCATGCCGTCGCGGAACGCCACCGGTTCGGTGGTGAGGCTTTTTTTGTCGTTGTTTGTGTTCTTTTGCCCTTCTTCCAGGGCTCCGGCTTCGGAATCGGACGCCTGCTTTTCCGGCTTCCGGGCTTTTTTGATTTCCGTGATCATCCGGTTCTGCTTTTTCAGTATCACGTCCCGCTGTTTTTTCGAGATAATACCGGCATCCACCAGCATGTCTCCGATAAGCCGGGGTTCCTTTTTCTGTCTGAACTGCTGTTTCTGTTCTTCGAGGACCAGATCGAGCACGTTTCTTGAAATGTATCCCTTGTTCACTGCAATGGCGCCGAACTTGACATCCTTCTGTCTGAGTTCGAATGCCTTGGTGGCCATAACAAGACGTTTGATATTTTCGGAGGAAATGATTTTTTCGGATACAAAATAGTCTTGAAGAGCGGTTTCCGGATCTTCCGCATCCTTGCATGCCAGAGCGGCTTCATCCAGCTCTTTTTGGGTGACCAGGCCCTTTTTAAGAGCCATTTTTCCCAGAAAGGGAATGTTGCGGGTATCCGGCTTTTCATTCGACATATGCGCTCCGTTTTTTCATTCGTGCACTATATCATCAGTGCGATTGCTCCGGCAACAATGAAATGGCATTCCATGAGGATGTTCAAGTTGGATCCGGCACCGATGGTATGCCGTTCAATGCGGCGTGTAAAGTATATCATCACAACAGGCAGCAGGGCAAACAAGCTCCCTTTGACGGGTGTGATCCCCCAGATCGAGGATCCCGTGATCAGTACGGCGATCAGCACCAGTATCAGTTTGATCAGTTTTATGCTTTGATTTTCTCCGATGAGGATCGGAAGTGTTTCTTTGCCGTTGATCCGGTCTCCCTGTATGCCGATGACGTCGAAAAGGGCGGTCCTGGCAAAAACCAGGCCGGTGATGAAGACAAAGGCAAACAGGGCGGAACCGGGGTCCGTACGGTTGGAGACCGCAGGAAGGATCGAAGTGACGATGCCCCAGGCAACTGCGATCAGGATCGTTTTGGAGCCGGGAATGTCCTTGATCCGACGGAGCCTCCAGGGGAAAAGGGGGAGATTGTAAGAAAGGCCCAGAAGGCTCATGACAAGCAGGATACCGAAACAGGCGCCTCCTTTGAGAAACGCCAGGTAAAGGCCGGCTGTACCGGATAAGAAAGCGAGCGCACCAAAAAAAGCAAAATTTTGCCGGTACAGTGCGGCCCGGTCAGGGTTGTTGTAGGTGTCCGACGCAATGGTGAGAAGGTTGTTCAGAATCTGCATCGACAATACGTAAAACACGGCGATCTGGACATGATAAAACGAATGTTCAAGGTTCTGCAGCCGGGTGCCCGCATAGGTGAGACAGCCGGCTCCCGCCGCAAGAATGATGTTGGTATGCAGCAGAAAGTCCCGGACGGCGGCAGCCCGTTTGGAAGCTGTCCCATTTTTCGACGCTTTTTTTTCGATCTCCCTGCATGTCTTGCTGATAATCCAGTTGGGGGTGGAGGCACCTGCGGTCACGGCAATGGTTTCAGCTTTTGAGAATATCGACGGATGGAGTTCTTCCGGATCT
>JAIPEK010000123.1 GCA_021737205.1 Desulfarculaceae bacterium | reverse complement strand
GGGTTCGAGGTGGTTTTGATCAACTCCAACCCGGCCACGATCATGACGGACCCGGAAACCGCGGACAAGGTGTATATCGAACCGGTCACCCCGGAGACGGTGGAACGCGTGGTGGCAAAGGAGAGGCCCGATGCGGTGCTCCCGACCCTGGGCGGCCAGACCGGGCTGAACACCGCCATTGAGGCGGCCAAGATGGGGGTCCTGGAAAAGTACGGGGTGGAGATGATCGGCGCCTCCATCGAATCCATCAACAAGGCCGAGGACCGGGAGCTTTTCAGCAGCGCCATGAACCGGATCGGTCTGAAAATACCGGAAAGCGGGTTCGCCCACAACCTCGAGGAAGTCGAAGAGGTGGCGTCCCGGATCGGATTCCCCGTCATCGTCCGGCCAAGCTTCACCCTCGGCGGGACCGGGGGCGGGGTCGCCTACAACCTCGAAGAGCTGTTGAACATGTCCAAGGCCGGGATCGATGCCAGCCTGATCTCCCAGGTCATGCTCGAGCAGTCCGTTCTCGGATGGAAAGAGTACGAACTCGAGGTCATGCGGGATCACGCGGACAATGTAGTGATCATCTGTTCCATTGAAAACGTGGATGCCATGGGCGTTCATACCGGGGACAGCATCACCGTGGCCCCGGCACAGACCCTGTCGGACAAGGAGTACCAGAAACTCAGGGACGCCTCCATCGATATCATGCGGGAAATCGGCGTGGATACGGGCGGCTCCAACGTCCAGTTCGCCGTGCACCCGGATACCGGGGAACTCATCGTCGTGGAGATGAATCCCAGGGTATCCAGGAGTTCGGCCTTAGCCTCCAAAGCCACGGGATTCCCCATCGCCAAGATTGCTGCCAAGCTTGCAGTGGGCCTGACCCTGGACGAAATTCCCAATGACATCACCGGGGAGACCCTGGCCTGTTTCGAACCCTCCATCGACTACTGTGTGGTCAAGATCCCGAGATGGACCTTTGAAAAGTTTCCCGAGACACGGGACGTGCTCACCACGGCCATGAAGTCGGTGGGAGAGACCATGTCCATCGGCCGGACGTTCAAGGAGGCCTTCCAGAAAGGGCTTCGGTCCCTTGAAACGGGAAGGTTCGGTTTCGGGGCCGACGGAAAGGATTTCAAGCAAGGGGAACTGTCTGAAACAGATATCGAGTATCATCTGTCCACCCCCAATTCCCTGCGGGTTTTTTACCTGAAATACGCCCTGGAAAACGGGTTGACCATTGACCGGATTTACGAACTCACCAGCATCGATCCGTGGTTTCTCCACCAGATGAAGCAGCTGGTGGAACTTGAAAAACGGATCGTGTTCACAGGCACGGCCATTGCCCAGGAAGTCGTGGAGACGGCCAAGAAATGGGGCTACTCCGACCGGCAGCTTGCCTGTCTTACAGGGCTTTCGGAAAACCAGATCCGGGACAAGAGAAAGGCACTCGGCATCGAACCGGTGTACAAGCTGGTGGACACCTGCGCAGCAGAGTTCCGGGCTTCCACTCCGTACTACTACTCCACCTATGAAAAAGAGTGCGAAGCAAGGGTATCGGACCGGAAAAAAGTGATCATCCTGGGCGGCGGTCCCAACCGAATCGGCCAGGGCATCGAGTTCGATTACTGCTGCGTGCATGCCTCGTTCGCCCTGCGGGAAGAAGGGGTGGAGAGCATCATGGTGAACTCCAACCCGGAAACCGTGTCCACGGACTATGACACTTCTGACAAACTCTACTTCGAGCCGGTGACCCGCGAGGATGTGCTGCATATCATCGAGAAGGAAAAACCCGACGGCATCATCGTTCAGTTCGGCGGCCAGACTCCGCTGAATCTTGCAACCGCCTTGAAAGAGGCCGGCGCCCCAATTATCGGTACCACACCGGAGAGCATCGACAGGGCGGAAAACCGGGATCTGTTCCAGGACATGCTTAACAGGCTCGGACTGCTGCAGCCGGAGAACGGGATCGCCACAAGTTATGAAGAAGCGAAAAAGGTGGCCGCCGATATCGGGTACCCGGTGATGGTGAGACCCTCTTTCGTGCTCGGCGGCAGGGCCATGAAGATTGTGTACGATGAAAACGATCTCGAGGAGTTTTTCAATCTGGCGGTGTCGGCATCACCGGAACACCCGGTGCTCATCGACAAGTTCCTGGAAGAAGCGTTCGAGCTGGATGTGGATGCGGTATCAGACGGCACGCGTACCATCATCGGCGGTATGATGGAGCACATCGAGGAGGCGGGCGTCCATTCCGGGGATTCGGCGTGCGTGCTGCCGCCTTTCAGCATCTCCCGGCCCCACATCGATGAAATGGCGGAAGCCGCAAAAGCCATTGCAAAGGAGCTTAACGTCAAGGGTCTTATGAACATTCAGTTCGGTATCATGGACGGCAAGCTGTACGTGATCGAGGTCAATCCCAGGGCTTCCCGGACGGTTCCGTTCGTGAGCAAGGCAACGGGAATTCCCCTTGCCAGGATCGCCACAAAGGTGATGCTGGGCAAAACCCTTGACGAACTCGGCATTATCGAGGAGCCTCTCCCTCTCCATTATTCGGTCAAAGAGGCTGTTATGCCGTTTGACCGGTTCTCGCAGGTCGATCCGGTTCTCGGCCCGGAAATGAAATCCACGGGCGAGGTCATGGGAATCGACAGGGACCTGGGGACAGCGTTTGCCAAGGCCCAGTTCGGGGCAAATCAGCACCTTCCCACCGGCGGGAATGTGTTTATCAGTGTCCAGGACAAGGACAAGCGGGCTGCCGTTGACGTGGCAAAGATTTTTTACGATCTGGGATTTGACATTACCGCCACAAGAGGAACCTCCGATTTTTTCAAGGAGCACGGGATCCCGTCCAGGCGGATTGAGAAAGTGTCTACGGGACGGCCCAATGTGATCGACATGGTCAAAAACAACGAGATCCAGCTGATCCTGAACACCGGTGCCAGCAGCCAGACCAAACGGGACGGGTACATGATCCGCCGTGCCGCGGTGAAGTTCAATATCCCGTACGCCACCACCACCGACGGCACCCGGGCCATCTGCAACGCCATAAAAGCGCTCAAGAAACAGGAGTTCAGCGTAATGGACATCAAAACGTATCATGAAACGAGTATCAGGGAACGCAAACAATGATGGAAAGCGAACGCCCAAAGGACGAGTGCGGTGTTTTCGGCCTGTACAAACATCCTGAGTCGGCCAAAATCACCTATTTCGGTCTCTACGCCTTGCAGCACAGGGGGCAGGAGAGCGCCGGAATTTCAGTGGCCGGTGAAGACGACAAAATATTTTCCCACAAAGGCATGGGGCTTGTCTCGGATGTCTTTGATATCAAGGACCTGGAGAAGATCGACGGCGGAAGCGCCATCGGCCATGTGCGGTACTCGACCACCGGCGGGTCTGTTCTGGCCAATGCCCAGCCGTTTGTGGTCTTTCATCGGGGCCGGTCCTATGCCGTGGCGCACAACGGCAACCTGGTGAATGCGCATCTGCTCCGGAAGGAACTTGAAGAGGATGGTTCCATATTCCAGACCACCATGGACAGTGAGGTGTTCCTGCATCTGTTTGTGAAAAACCTGAAAAAAGGGGACGTGGAAGGGGCGCTGAAAAAAGTGATCTCAAAGATCGAGGGGGCATACTCCTTTGTGGTGCTTACCTGCAAGGGGGAAGTGATCGGGATCAAAGACCCCAACGGGTTCCGGCCCCTGGCTCTCGGCAAACTCAACGGCCACTACGTGCTGGCGTCTGAAACCTGCGCTTTTGATCTTGTCCAGGCGGAATTCATAAGGGAGCTTGACCCCGGCGAGATGGTCATCATTAATGAAGACGGCGTTACAAGCATTAAAATGGATGAACAGCCTGAAAAACGCTCTCTTTGCATATTTGAATATATCTATTTTGCCAGGCCCGACTCCACCATCTACGGCAGGAACGTGTACCAGATGAGAAAAGCCCATGGAAATCGCCTTGCAGAGGAATCCCATGTGGATGCGGACCTTGTGATGCCGTTCCCGGATTCGGGCAACTATGCCGCCATCGGGTATGCGGAGCAGGCAAAGATTCCCTTTGAAATGGCCATGATCCGCAACCATTACGTGGGACGGAGTTTTATCCAGCCGACCCAGACCATGCGGGACTTTTCCGTGCGCATCAAGCTCAATCCGGTCAAGGAGCTGATCCGGGGCAAGGACATCATCATTATCGAAGATTCGATCATCCGGGGAACCACTGCCAAAACCCGTGTGGAGGCATTGCGGGAAATCGGGGCCAAAAAAGTTCACATGCGGATCAGCTGCCCGCCCCACAAGTTTCCCTGCTACTACGGCATCGATTTTTCCTCCAAAGGCGAACTGATCGCGGCCTCTAAAACCCTTGAGGAGCTTCAAGAGTACCTGGGGCTTGATTCACTTCACTATCTTTCCGTGGAGGGAATGCTCGAGGCGTCCGGTGTCGAGAACCCGGAAAACAAGTTCTGCAAGGCCTGCTTTGACGGCTCCTACCCGGTGCCGTTCGACCCGAATTTCACCAAACAGTGCATGGGGTGAGACGAATTGATATGCAGAAGCGAACGGTTTCATTTTCCAGGCACGCATCCAACCTTTTTTTCCATATTCTGACCAACTGTAATCTCAGGTGCGAGCACTGTTATATCAACAAGGAGCAGCACGGCGCTGAAACCCTTGACATCGAGACCGTCAGAAAATGGCTGGCACTGTTTTCCGACACCAAGCACGAAACCAACGTGGTGTTCTTAGGGGGAGAGCCCACCCTGCATCCGGACCTTGCCGAGGCGGTAAAGGAGGCCAAGACTCTTGGGTTTCAGTCGGTGACCATTGATACCAACGGGTATCTGTTCCATGACATCCTGGACCGGGTCACCCCGAAAGAGGCGGATTTCATCTCGTTTTCCCTGGACGGCGCCACACGGAAAACCAATGATGCGATCCGGGGAAACGGATGCTATGACCGGTGCGTGACCGGGATCAAGAATGCGCTTTCCAGGGGATTTTCCGCTTCCGTGATCTATACCGTGTCCAACCACAATCTTCATGAGCTTGCCATGATGCCCGAGCTTTTGAAAAACATGGGGGTTCACCGCTTTTTCATCCAGGTGAACGGGTTGCGGGGAAAATCTTCCGGTAAAACGGAAACCCCGCAGGTGACAAGGGAACAGTGGCTTCAGACCGTGCCGAAGGTGGTTGAAAAACTGGCCCGGGCCGGAATCACCGTAACCTGGCCCAAGGTGTTCCTGGATCCGGATGACCGGTTTGAATGCGCGGCCCTGGTATCGAAAAACTATTTCGTCTTTCCCAACGGACGGGTCTACCAGTGTCCCCTGTGCGAGGATTATCCGTTGCACAGCATCGAGATCAAAGATGACCGGCTCGTGAAAACCTCGAAGATTAGCGAACAGGACTTGTACCAGCTTTCCATCCCGGAAGGTTGCGTCATGAACAAACTCATCCAGCCGGGCAACATCTCCTTCAACCCGGACGGCTCCCCGGAACACCGCATAGCCTGCTGCATGCTCAAGGAAGAGATCCGCCCATAGCCCGTATACTACGGACAATGGGCAATATCCCAAATATTCCACCGTCAAAGGATTATGCACTCAAACCAAGCAAAGGAGCCAGACTGTTCCCCGTCCCTTCAAGCCGGTTCCCTCCCCTGTACCCGGACCTCCGGGGGAATTTTGCCTTATGACGGGTTAAACCGCAGGAACTGCGGTCCAATCGGTCCTCAAACAGCCTGCGGTTCTTAACACCCGTCATAAGGCAAAATTTTACCCCCTCCGGTCCTCCATGTACATGGGAGGAAACCGGCTTTAAGGGCCTCCTACTCAATAACAGAGCATGAAGTTCATAAAAACTTTGCTTCAGCTTCTTCATGGTAAAAAATGTTGCTCTTTCATAAAAATATTTGGGAGAGGAGCGGCACACATCGAACGCTGAATGCACCCGGGACGGAGGCAGCAGACGATCCGGTGTAACCTGAAACGGGTTTCAATGTCGGTCGGTTACCGGGCACACGATGTGACCGGTTCCGACATTGTCCTCGGAGCAAATCATGGATGATTTGCGAGAATGAGTGGAAGGTTATACCGGATTGGCTGATGCCGGTATCGTGGCACTGGCTTTTATTTTTGGATGTAGAGGGGAAGAAATCGGCTTGAAGGGCCGGGATTAGGCCTCGGCATACGCATTTTCCAACAGGCTTTACGTATAAATCGATTCGCCACGAAGGAACTTTAAAAGCGGAATTGATTTTTGCAGCTTGGATTCAATGATCTGTTGCACCGGTTTTATCCTTCTGGTAGGATTTTGAATGTTTTCGGGGAATATATTTCGTCCCCGAATCTCAAACGAATATTTCCTCAAATGTAAATTTTCATTTTCTGTCGGTACCAAACAAAAAGGAGGTCTATCATGGCTGCAAAAAAGATTTTAATGCTTGTCGGCGACTTTGTGGAGGATTATGAAGTGATGGTGCCCTTTCAGGCATTGACCATGGTGGGACATACGGTTCACGCGGTCTGCCCGGATAAAAAAGCGGGCGAGACGGTACGCACCGCGGTTCATGATTTCGAAGGAGACCAGACGTACAGTGAAAAGTTGGGCCATAATTTTTCGCTGAATGCCGATTTCGCCGAAATCAGGGCCGATGATTACGATGCCCTTGTGATTCCGGGCGGCCGCGCACCGGAGTATATCCGGCTGAACGAAAGCGTGCTTGAGGTGGCGCGCCATTTTGCCGGAGCAGACAAACCGATTGCGGCCATCTGCCACGGTCTGCAGGTGCTGGCTGCCGCAGGCGTCCTCGAAGGCAAAAGCTGCACCGCTTATCCGGCAGTGGGGCCGGATGTGAACA
>JAIPEK010000122.1 GCA_021737205.1 Desulfarculaceae bacterium | reverse complement strand
CGTCTTTTATCCAGGCTTTTCCCGACAAAAGAGAGGCGATATCCGGTTTCGAGGAAGCCCGTACCTCCGGCATCCAGGCGGTGGCGCTTGCCTGGGGATCGCAGTCCACAAGCAGTGTTTTTCTTTCAAACAGGGCCAGAGACGCTGAAATGTTTACGGCGAATACGCTTTTCCCGCACCCGCCTTTTTGCCCTGCAATTGTTATTGTTGTTCCCATATTCTATATACATACCATAATTTATATATTTTTCAATCACCCGTTCCATAAAAGCGGAGATTGCATTTATTCATCTTATATATCATAATGGGCGCAACCATAAAACCACATTGAAAAAGGGAACTTTTGGCAAAACTTTCCATCTCCATGCAGGGCATTGAAGAGGCGGCAAACAGCCTCGGCTACAGACCGGGTTCAGTCAAGCACAAAGCGGTATGGGCCATCAAATCCTATTACACCTCTGAAGAATCCATCGGCTCTCTTTCATCGATCGATACGGATGAGTTGATCAAGCAAATATGGGACCTTGATGATTCAGAAACCTCAAAAATCCGGGCCAAACGGAGAAACTTTTTCAGTGTCCGCTCTTCCATTCAGAAAGATTTGAAAAAACTGGCCGAACAGGGGGGCAACTCCGAAAACATCACCATCACCGACGCCAATATATTCGATATGACGGAAGAGGCCAAAAACAGCCTTTTGAGTTCTTTCAGCAGTGCACTGACCTCCAGGGAAATGGATATCGATCAGGTAACGGATATTCTCAGCGCACTCAACGAATTTATCGATAAGTGGGAACTTGAACAGGGGGATGATGCACCTGAAGATTTACTCTCTCAGCTCAAGCAGCTTATCAATAAGGCTGCAAACGACTTCTTCTCAGATACGGAAGGCGCGGGCTCCCCAGATCAAACCGAAGCGGTGGATGATCAAGAAGAAGTCGAAGAAGATGCAGAAGAAATCGAACTCGACGAGGACGAGGAACTTGAGGAGGTAGACGACACTGAAACCGAAGAGGAGTCGGACACCGAAGAGGTCGAAGAGGTGGACGAGGACACTGAAGTCGAGGAAGCAGATGAGGACGAAGAACTCGAGGAAGTCGATGAAATTGATGAGGACACTGAAGAAATCGAGCTCGACGAGGATGAAGATCTCGAGGAAGTAGACGACACTGAAACCGAAGAGGAGTCGGACACCGAAGACGTCGAAGAGGTGGACGAGGACACTGAAGTCGAGGAAGCAGATGAGGACGAAGAGCTCGAGGAAGTCGATGAAATTGATGAGGACACCGAAGAAATCGAACTCGACGAGGATGAAGATCTCGACGAGGTGGATGAACTTGACGAAGACGAGCTCAAGGCGGTGGAGGAACACAGGCGCCTGAAAGAGCTTGCCGACAATTTTGACGATTTTCTGGCAGAGATGGAAAAAGGATACAACGCCTACGTCATCGTCCCCGAAGGAACCTATACCATCGGCACCCGGAAAGATCTCAAATCAAACCTCGAACTTCAGCAGTTTGAAATGCCTGAAGTGTATATGGCACGGTATCCGGTCACCAATTCTCTTTTTGAAATCTTCGTTGAACAGACCGGATATGTAACAACAGCGGAAAAATTTGGATACGGCACCGTTTTTGAAAGCCGGTTTCAACGGAACGCCGGTTCGTCAGTATGGAAGAAAAGCGCGGGATCGCAGGAAGTGAAAGGGGCCTTCTGGTACCAGCCCGAAGGACCTGAGTCCTCTCTTCACCAAAGACGCCATCATCCGGTCGTTCAGGTCAGTGTCGAGGATGCTGTTGCGTTTTCTTCCTGGATCGGCCGACGGATTCCCACGGAAGCCGAATGGGAGTCCGCTGCCCGGACGGATATGGGATACCGGTATCCCTGGGGAAACAAATGGCTCGATGATGCCTGCAATACGGAACAATCCGGGTTCGGCGGCACCACGGAAGTGGATCATTATGACTCGTATGCCAATGAATTCAGAATATGCGACCTTTTGGGCAACACAATGGAATGGACATCGGACATGCAGGAGATGGGTCTCGGTAACGGGGCGGTACGCAACTTCTGCGTGGCAAAGGGAGGGGCCTGGAACAGCACGAAAGACATTACCATAAGTTCAAGAGCGCTTTTCCGACCCGGGTTTACTTCCAACACCATAGGTTTCCGATGCCTTTCAGAGCTGTTTTTATGATAACATACATGATCTGAGTAATAAGGTGTTAGGTGTTAGGTGTTAGCTAAAACCTAACTGCTTTCATATAAACATACAAAGGAGAACAAAGTGAGCAAAAATATACTCGAAGACAGGATCGAACGGCTGAGAAAAAAAATGGCGGAATCGCAGGTGGATACGGTAATGATATGTTCGGATGAGAACAGAGAGTATTTGAGCGGTTATACCGGCAAAGACGGAAGTTATGACGAATCCGCCGGCATCCTGGTCGTCACCTCGGATGAACTGATACTCGCCTGTGACCCGCGGTTCGACCGGCAGGCGGAACAGGAGGCGCCCCTTTATTCGGTGGTCTGCTATAAGAAACGTCTGTCACAAGAGCTGCCCGGCATTCTTGAATCGGTCGGCGCCCGTAAAGTGGGGGTGGAAGATGCAAGGATGACTGTAAAAAATTTCAACGAAATCACCCGTGAACTTCAACAAAGAGATTCCGGCGTTGAACTTCTCCCCTGCAACGGCCTTTTCA
The DNA here is from genome assembly GCA_021737205.1 of Desulfarculaceae bacterium. Classification (GTDB taxonomy): domain Bacteria; phylum Desulfobacterota; class Desulfobacteria; order Desulfobacterales; family Desulfobacteraceae; genus JAIPEK01. The sequence goes on along the minus strand of JAIPEK010000122.1, from coordinate 4,180 downwards.
AGGATCTGCGGCTCCGCAAGGATGATACGGAAGTTGCATTGATCCGAAAAGCCCTGAAAATAGCAGAGACTTCTTTTCTTCAATTCAGAGAGACCATCCAGGAGGGGCAGACCGAAAAACAGGCCGCCTGGACCCTTGAAAAACTGATGCGGGAAAACGGGGCCCAATCCCTTTCATTTGATGTGATCGCCGCGTCCGGCTCCCAAAGCGCCCTTCCCCACGCCATACCGGGAGAGAAGACATTTGAACCCGGAGAGCCTCTCCTGTTCGACTTCGGGGCAAAGGTGGACGGCTATTGCAGCGATACCACCCGGACACTGATCATGGGGCATACGGAACCTCGGTTCGAAGACGTCTTTCATACTGTGTTTGAAGCGCAAAAAAAGGCGGTCGAGGCCATAAGACCCGGCATAAAGGCCAGTGATGTGGACGCGGTGGCCCGGGAGTATATCGACTCCACAAAATTTGAGGGAAAATTCGGGCACAGCCTCGGCCACGGGGTCGGTATCGCCATTCATGAAGCGCCCCGGCTTTCCCGGCTTGATGAAACGATACTTGAAACCGGTATGGTGGTCACCGTGGAACCGGGCATTTATATCCCGGAATGGGGAGGCATCCGGCTGGAGAACATGATCCTTGTCACCGAAGACGGGGCCGAAGTGCTCAATGAAACCGGATACGGCAATTACCTGATTCAATGACAAAAAGGGCCGGATGAGATGGATTCGATCGTCCAGCAGTACCTCGATTTTCTCCTTATTGAAAAGGGACTTTCAAGGGGCAGCATAGAGGCGTACGCCACTGATCTTTCCGAATACATGGCGTTTCTTTCGGACAAAAAAATCGAAAGGATGGACCGGGCGGATACGGCCGCCATTCTCAACTGGCTTGTGCACCTTCAGAAACGGGGACTTTCCTCCAGGTCCATCGCAAGACATCTGGTGACCCTGAGGGGGTTTTACAAATTCCTCCTCAGGGAAAAGCATATCGCGGCCGATCCGGTCAAATCCATCGAGATCCCCAAAACCGGGCTCGCTCTGCCGGAAATCCTGACCGTCGGGGAAGTCGAAACCCTTCTCCATGCGGTGGACACCGCTACGTGGCAGGGAGTGCGCAACCTTGCCATGCTGGAAATCATTTACGGTGCCGGGTTGCGGGTATCTGAACTTGTTTCAATGAAAATGGAGAATATCGACCTGACAGCCGGGTTTGTTCGTATTTTCGGCAAAGGGGCAAAAGAACGGATCGTCCCGTTGGGATCCCACGCCCGGGACCGCACGGAGCACTGGCTGAAACAGGGCCGGCACCGACTTTTAAAAGGAATCTCCAGCCCTTATCTTTTCATTGCAAGGGCCGGCAAACCCATGACCCGGCAGGGATTCTGGAAAATGGTAAAAAAAACCGCGGCCTCGGCCGGAATATCAAAAAACGTAACCCCGCATACCTTCCGCCACTCTTTTGCCACCCACCTTCTGGAAGGCGGCGCGGACTTACGATCCGTCCAGACCATGCTGGGCCACTCGGATATTTCCACCACCCAGATTTACACCCACATTTCAAAAGATTACCTTGTTGAAATGCACAGAAAGTTTCACCCGAGGGGATAAGTAGACCTGTTCACTTGGCAATGGACTTCCGCCATGGCCCTGAATCGACAGCCATAGATTGTTTCAGCTCAACAAAGGATCCAGCTCTCCTTTGTCATCAAGCGCCTTGAGTTCATCGAATCCGCCCACATGAAAGTCGCCGATGAAAATCTGCGGCACCGTGGTCATGCCCCCGCTGTTTTTCACCATCTCATCGATGTATTCGGGATTTGTGTCCACCCGGATGGTGGTAAAGGCCGCCCCCTTTTTTTCCAGAAGCTCTTTGGCCCGCATGCAAAACGGGCAGGCTGCGGTTGCGTATACTGTAATATTGTCCATGTTGACTCCTTTTGGATTTTTATAGTAACGGTTTACGGTTGTCGGTTCACAGTTCACAGTTTTTTCAATGAACTATGCAACGATTGAAGCATTTTAGATATTGACTTTAATTCTTGAATTAATCTAATCTCTGTTTTTTAGGCCGTGAACCGATAACTGTAAACCGTGAACAGGCACCTTTATAAATACCAAGTTTATGAAACGTCTCTCATCCGACTCGTAAAATCATACCACATGGTCTCGAAGCGTTCAAACGGGACACAGTCCGGTGTCCTGAGCTCCAGCGTGGGCCCTTTGGCGTTCAGCCGGATATCGGTAAAAATCGTTGTAAAATGGAAGAGAAAGTTGTCGAAACTTTGATCCCGGATTTGATAAAAAGGCCTCTCCTCTCCCAGCACATCCGCATGAACCGCTGCAGTGACAAACTCTCTTATGACCCGGTCCGGCTTGTCTGTTTTCTCTATACGGCCGAACGGCAGGCCGCACCGGCATGCGTCGGTCTGATCCCATATACTTCTGCGCTGAGGCGACATACCGAACTGATCGGAAAACACCAGTTCTTTAAGCCGCAGAAACAGGGGCACAATCTCCTCCATGTACCGGATCACCACGTGAAGATGTATGGATGCGGTCCCTTTCATCATCTCCCTGCCCCTTTCGCCGCTGTGGCCCAGGCGGTTGTGGAGATTGACGTATCGTTCGGACTGAAGGCACAACGGCGCATCCTCCCTTCCCGGAATATAGGCGGTGGGGATATACCGGATATCAAGATGCTTTTCAATGCTTTTGTTGATTGACCGGATCACCTCAAGGGACTGAGAAAAGGCCTTATGATCCTCCTTGAGCAGAGGTACGCTGTGGTATTCAATCTGCCCGCCGGGTTCAAAGGTGATGATCATGCCTCCGTTGTCCTCAAAGACACCATCTTTCAGATCAAAACCCTGATCCTTCAAAAAGGCGTACAGATCCTCCATGTCCGCAAGATCGAGAATCCGCTCCGGCATAAACTCGTATTCAAAACCGAACGTCCGCTTTTCCTGCTGCATCCGCTTTTCAATAAAATTCATCAAAAGAGAGGTAAATTTTTCCACAAGAAATTCAGGTTTTTCATTTTCAGGCATGATTGCAGTTTCCATGTTAAAAAAATTGATTGTACCATAATGTGAAAATCATTACGGCAAACACCCGGTCTGCTGCAGAGACCAGGGTATTGGGGTCGGTTCGGGAAATCGAAACGTGTTTCAGATCATGGGCAAGCATATCCGGATTCAATATCCCCTGCTCTTTGATCATACTGCCGGACAGAACTTCCCGGAGGGGTTCTGGAAGACTCGACGGATCCGACAGCCAGTGGGCAAGGGGAATCGTAAACGGTAGTTTCCTTCTGCCGGCCGTGCTCCGGTCGAGTATGTTGTATTTGCCCAGTGCATACCCGAGCAAATATTTCTCAATACCCTTTTCAATATTCGCCTTGAATTCCGGGGGCAGCGTGGCTGCGAATTCCGCCAGACGAAAATCGAGAAACGGGGTACGGGTTTCCAGTGAGTGACGCATGGAGAGTTTATCCAGCCTCAGGATCACGTAATCGGGCAGCCTTGATCTGGACTCCAGTGCAAGGGCCGTATTCAGCGGATGTTCACTGCCGGAGAGAGACGGCCGGGCATCCTGCGGGAAAACACTATCCCCGGGATCTTTGCCGATCAGTCTCGCAAGTTCCGAACGCTCAAACAACATCTCACTTTGTATGAATCGTCTGAACGGATCTTTGTCCCGGACGGCAAGGTACCTTTCAAGCTCCGGGTATATCTGTCTGAGCTCTTTTTGCCTTTGAGCGGAAACACTGTGATACGAAGCTGCGGCCGATTCAAGCAGGAATTTGCGGTATCCCCCGAAAATTTCATCCGCCCCCTCCCCTGTCACGACCACCTTGAGCTTTTCCCCTGCAAGCCTGCACACCTGGTCGGTGGGCAGTAATGTACCCAGGGAAACCGGTTCTTCAACTGACCGGATAATGGACGGCAGCTTTTCCAACAGCTCGCTCGAGCAAAGCGCCGTATTCAGTTTCGCACCCCCGAACCGGTCCTTGTGGGCGTGAATAAACTGTTCAACCTGCGGAAGTTCGTTGTACCCCTCTTCTTTGAAAAATATGGTAAACAGGTTGATATCCTTTTTCCGGTCCGCCGCAAGAGAGGCCACAGCAGAGGAATCGATCCCGCCGCTCAGAAAGGAGCCCACCTCCACATCCGCATTGAGTC
>JAIPEK010000121.1 GCA_021737205.1 Desulfarculaceae bacterium | reverse complement strand
GGCCCGGTTATACCTCAAACCGGTTGTTCCACCCTGCCGCTGATGGTGTTCCACATCCCGTCGGGGCAGCGCCGTTCCAGAATTGTCACGGGCTTGTCATGGAGCCGGGAGAGAATTTTTTCCGCCTGGCTGTTGAAAAGCCCTGACAGAACAAACCACTTCTTTTCATAAAACCCCTGTGTTTCCACCAATGCTTTCATCACATCGTAGTGAATATTGGCCATCAGAAGATCGGCACGGATATCGATCAGTTCCTCCCCTTTTCCGCAAACCGCCAGAATGTTTTGTTTCAGATCGTTGATTTTTGCATTCTCCCGGGCGGTTTTGACCGCCAGCATGTTGAAATCGCAGGCCACCGCGCGACCAACCCCCATTACGGCCGCAGCCAGGGAAAGCAGACCGGTTCCGGTTCCGATATCCAGACACGTGCGGACCGGTTGGTGCCGGATAAGAGCCTGCATCAGATCCAGGCTGTCTTCAGTGGTGGGATGCCGCCCGGTGCCGAACACCACGCCGGGGTTGAGCACCACCTGTTTGCGTCCGTTTTTTTCCGGCTGTGCGTACTCCCAGGAAGGGATGACACGGATACCCCCCACAACAAAGGGTTCCACCGAATCCCCGTGCCATTGGGCCACAGTCATTTCATACCGGTCCATGAATTGAGCGTCCGCCGTATTTTTCACCAACTTTTCGACCAGCTCATCTTCCGGAAAAGTGAAAAACAGAAAAGAGCACCCGTCTTCCGCCCAGGTACCTTGAAAATGATCGCTTCTCAGGGGGCGGGGGTCGTCTGGATCAATGGTGCCCTTGAGATAGTATATGTAAAGCAGGTCATCGGATTGCAGCATATCTTCTCTCTCCTTTTTGGGGATATTTTCCTTTCCTGTTTATAAATAAGCTGGTAGATTTGGTCAAATTGAAAAAATATACATATAACAACCATATCCTTATGGAAACAACGATGAATGAAAGATCACCATGAAGAGCATGAAGTTCATGAAGATTTTGCTTCAGTTCCTTCATGCCCTTCATGGTAAAAAATGTTGTTCTTTCATATAAAAAATGAGAGGGTTGACACACTATGAAATGGACCCAGGTCAAAGCCGTATATGGAGCCGACAACCCGGAACTTGCCGAAGAGCTTGTATCGGACCTGTTTTTTTCCCACAACGTCAAAGGCGTGGTCTGCAGCATGCCCGAACCTGAAACCGACCCTGTTCCACCGGCCTGCGGTTATGTGACGGGATATCTCCCCCGAACCCGGGAGGGAGATGAAACGGTCCGGGCGATTCTCTCCGGAACGGGCCGTCTTGAAAAACTCGGCATTAAAGTGAATTTCACCTGCTGCACCATTGACGAAGAGGACTGGTCCGAGTCCTGGAAAGAGCATTTCCATGTCACACGGATCACGGACACCCTTGTGGTCAAACCCGAATGGCGGACTCACCCTGCCGGTGAGGAAGAAATCGTGATCGAGATCGATCCGGGCATGGCCTTCGGGACCGGGACCCATCCCACCACCCGGCTTTGCATGAAAATGCTTGAGGTACACCTCCAGTCCGGGAATCGGGTCCTTGACGTGGGAACCGGATCCGGCATCCTGCTGATCACGGCTGCCAAACTGGGAGCATCCGGGCTGTACGGCATTGACAACGACCCGCTCGCCGTGAGCACTGCCGGAGAAAATCTTGTAAAGAACAAAATTGAACCGGAGTCCTTTCATCTCAGCCACAACACCATACAAGACATACCGCCTGAAAAGTTTGACATCATCCTGGCAAACATCCTTGCCGGAGTGATTGTCGAGATCCTTCCCGAGATCCGAACAAGGCTGAAGCCCGACGGCACGGCAATCCTGTCCGGGATTATAGAAGAAAAGAAAGAAACCGTTCTCTCGTGTCTTGAGAAAAACGGCCTTCATGCGGTTTCAATTGAGCAGGAAGAGGAATGGGTGGCAATTGCGGCAGCCCATTCCTGACCCGTCAGTTTTCAATCGTCACCAGTGAAGAGGCCGGAACCAGTTCCACCCGCTCTTTGAGCCAGTAAATCCGCTTGGCCAGTGTTTCCGCGGTGGCGTCATACGGATGTGCAATACCGATGGCGCGGCCGCGGGATTCCGCTTTTTTCACCAGCTCTTCCAGCTGACCTGCGATATAATCCTGGCGCTGGATATTATCGAGGAATACATCCCGTTTGGCAAACTTCAGGTTCAAAAGCTTTGCAGAAGATTCGCAGCTGGAGTGGTTGGAGGTAATCGAATCAATAAAGAAAAGCTCCCGTTTTTTTAAAATGGTGAAAATCTGGTTCATCTTATCGGCCATTGTGGTAATCCGGGAGCCCATATGGTTGTTAACCCCCTCGATATACGGGACGGAACCGAGATTGGTTTTCAGCTGCCCGAGAACCTGGTTCGGAGACATGTCCGCAAGGATGGCATGGGTCCCCGGATCCACATGGGGATATTCTTCCGGCTCCATGGGCAGATGGAGCATGATATGCGAACCCTTTTCATGAAGCTCGGAGGCGATCTTTTTTCCATACGGTGCGCCCGGAAGGATGGCGAACGTGAGGTTGCCGTCCATGCTGGAGAGCGTTCTTGCGATCCGCCTGTCATACCCCACATCATCAATAATGATCGCGACCTTTGGCAGGGCACCTGTCTTCTTGAAGTCATCGAGCTGATCCGGGATGGTCTTTTCGGGGCGCTCTTTCTTTCCGTCCCTTACCACTGAAAGATCCTCCTTGCCTTCGAAAATCTCGAACTTCAATTCCTGTTCGGGTTTTTCCTTTAACCGGGTCAGAGGCTCCTTGGTTTTCACATCGGTCTTTTCTTTATCCGATCTGTCCGAATGGGACGGCTTTTGCTCCGTTTTTTCGATTCTCCGGTCAGCCCTGTCCGGCTGTTTTTTGCCGTTCAGGCCGTTCATAAAAAGATCTGCGATCATCGCTGCAAAAATCACAATAAATACCAGGATGATGATAGCCAGAATCCCTTTTTTCACTTCCTTTACAACCGGGTTCGGTTTTTCCGTGTTCTGTTTCTTTTTCTGTGATGTCTTCTTCTGTGTTGTTTTCTTTTTAGGGGTCGTACTCTTCTTTTTAGCCATTTACCTTCTTAAACACTCCGTATCCTATCAGAATATCCAATGCCCGCTTCACCTGTATGTCGGTTTTCAGCTCTTCCATATCAATCAAATCATCCGCCCTGCCGGCGTTTTCATCCTTTCCGTCCGCCTCTTTTTTGTCTTTCACGGCTTCCTTTTCCGGCTCCAGATGGTGCTCCAGGTCTTTTTCCCGCAAAATCCTGTCAAACGGGGTATTGCCCCGTTTCTGCTTTTCTTTGACGATTTTGCCGCTTTTCACCATAATATCCGGTTCGATTCCCCTGGCCTGTATGGAACGGCCGCTCGGCGTATAATACCGGGCAATGGTATATTTGAGCCCGAGATCCTCCCGCAGGGGTTTTACCGTCTGCACCGAGCCCTTTCCGAAGGATGTAGTACCGAGAATCACCGACCTGCCCTGATCCTGAAGCGCCCCTGCCACAATCTCTGAAGCGCTGGCCGTTCCCTCGTTGATCAGGGTTACAATGGGATAGTCCCGTCCGGCAGGATCCGGATGGGCGAAAAATTCCCGTGAATTTTCCTCTTTGCGTCCTTTTATGGAAACGATTTTTCCCTGATCCAGGAACAGGTCGGATACTTTCACCGCCTGATCCAGCAGTCCGCCAGGGTTATGCCGAAGATCGAGTATCAGCCCTTTTAGTTCCGGGGAAGACTTTTCAATCCGGGCCAGGGTCTCTTTCATTTCATCTATGGTGTTTTTCCGGAAGTTGGTAATTCTCAGGTAAACGTATCCCGGTTTCAGTTCGGCACTTCTCACGCTGTTCATGGGAATTGTATCCCGCTTCAGGGTCACCTTGACGGGATCCGGTTCATCCTCCCGGATAATGGTGATGGTGACCTCTTCTCCCCTGGGACCTCTCATCATCTCAACCGCTTCCCACAAGGCCATATCCCGGGTGCTTTTTCCGTCGATGCTGATAATAACATCGCCCGCGGTTACACCGGCCTTGTATGCCGGGGTCCCCTCGATAGGAGAAATCACCGTCAGGATCCCGTTTTTCATGGTGATCACGATGCCGATTCCGTTGAACTCCCCTTGCGTATCATCCTGCAGCTTGTCATACGCCTTGGGCGGCATGAACGTGGAGTGGGGGTCGAGATTTTCCACCATGCCTTTGATGGCATTGTTGATCAGCGTTTCGGTATCCACCTCGTCCACATAGTTGTCCTCCAGCTCCTCCAGAACCTTTGTAAAAAGCTTCAGGGACTCATAATCCTTCTCGTCGGCATTGAGGGCGTTTAGAGCGCCTGCGCCGGCGGTCAATACCAGAACGCATATGACAACAGGCAACAGATACCTGATCATGCTCGAATACTTTCCATTCATAATTGGTTACACTCCTTTATTAAGCCATTTCAGCGGATTGACCGGCTCTCCGTGGAATCTCACTTCAAAATGAAGGCAAAGACCTTTTATGGAGCCCGTATCGCCTGCAGTAGCGATCACTTCTCCTTCCTCAACCATGTCTCCCCTGGTTTTAAAGAACTCCTCGAGATGGGCGTAAAGGGTATAGTAGTTCTCCCCGTGATTGATGATCATCAGGTTGCCGTACCCCTTGAACCATTCGGCAAACATTACTTTTCCATGGAAAACCGATCTTACAGGCTCCCCTCTTTCCACCCTTATATCAATTCCGCTCTGGAATGTGAAGGATTTATAATCCCCGCTGGTTTTTGTGCCGAATTTTGATATGATCTCACCTTTCGCGGGCATGGAAAGGCTGCCCTTGTAGCGGGAGAATTTATCGGCACTTTCTTGTTCAAGGTGCCTGGAACGTATTTTTTCCATCTGTCTTTCGAGTCGTTCCGCCGCCTTTTCAAGGGAAGCCACCGCAGCCTTGGAAAGGGATTTTTTCCGCCGGATCTCTTTTAAAATCGCATTTTTTTTGATGCTCTGGTTCTTTTTAATGGCAACCTGCCGGGTCAGTTCTTCCTCGAGTTCCAGCTTGTTCTCTTTTGAATGATCCAGCTCGGATTTGAGGTTTTCCAGTTCCTTGATATTCCGGATCTGCCGGTTGAGGATCTCAAGGTCGGATTCAACAATCTTTTCCATGTTTTTCTGCTTGATGATGAAGTCGAAAAGCGAATCAGGCGGTCCTGTAATCTCGAGCCTTCCCAGCATTTTCATCCGGTAATAGGCATTGAGCCGGGTGGATGCGTAATTCCGGTTTTGTTTCAACCGTTCTTCAATCCCCTTTTTTTTCTTTTCAATCCGCTCGATTTTGTCTTCTATCCGTTCGATCTGGTCCGACAGCGAGGAAACCCGGACCCGGGTTTTGTTCAAAGAGGCGTCGATCTCGTTGAGGCCCTGAATAATACGGGTTTCCTTTTCGGAAAAAGAAACGATCTTTTCCTGCTCTTTTTCAATCTTCCGCTTTATTTTCTTCTCTTTTTTCTTTAGATGAACCGTTTCTTCCGGTTTTTCGGTTTCCGGCTCCTCCGTTTTTATCAACCGGACATACTTGGGCCGGTTCCGGACATACCCGGTTTTGCCGTTGTATTCGATCTCAAGCCACCCGCCGATGCCGCCCCGCTTTTCCAGCACCTCGACCCGGTCGCCTTTTTCAAGTACGAGAACCACATCACCCTCTGTGGAGGCATCGCTCCGGACATTGAGTTTCCATGCATGGATGACGCCGTATCCGTTGAATTCACCGGCAGCCGGAGAGGCGGTCAGGCACAATACCGCAGCCGTGATAATCGCTGCGGCTACCTTATCAGCTGTTTTAATGAAATGTAGCATCCGACCCAACCCAGGCAAGTGCTGGCTGCTAAAATGGTTATAATATATTTTACGGACAAAAACCGGATATCCACAAACATATACGAAGACAGAGAACTGCTGATCCCGGATGAAAGCCCCAGGTAGGTGACCGCCAGTATGATGATGCCGGCAAGCCCGCCGGCCGCTCCCTGGATCAGGCCCTCCAGATAGAACGGGTGTTTGATGAATCCCTCGGTAGCGCCCACCAGCCGCATGATCTCGATTTCCTCTTTTCTGGAAAAAAAGGCGAGCCTCACCGTGTTGGCGGTGATGAAAAGGGCGATCAGAAAAAACAGGCTGCTTATGGCGTACCCGGCGAACTTGAACAGTTTGTACACGTTCATGAACTTGCCGAGCCATTTCTGGCCGTACTCCACCTCGGCCACATGATCGATCTTTTTGAGCCTTTCCGCAAAATCCTTGACCTGGCTGAAACTCTCCACCGCCTTCAGGCGGATGTCCATGCTGTGGGGCAGTGGATTGCCCTTGAGGGTGTCAAGAAAGCCGGAACTTGCGTTGATGTCTTCTTTCAGGTTGTCCAGCGCCACGTCCTTTGAGATGAAAAAGACCTGTTTGGTCCGGTCCAGCGACTTGATCCGGCTGTTGAGCCCGGGCAGCATATCCACGGTAAAGTCTTCATCCAGATACGTCATAACCCTGCCGCCCTGGTTCCATGCCGCAACGACCCGGCTGATGTTCTCAAAAAAGAGCATGAACGTACTGACCACGAGTATGGAAAGGGCGATAGTGACAATGGTAATAATATGCAAAAACTTGTTTGCCCTGATATCCGCATACGCTCTTTTGAAAGCCCTTCTCATTCTTCCTCCGAAAATTGAAAACTGAAGGCTACAGCATCTTGGCCGTCCGGGTGACCATACCGTTCTCAAGGGAGATGCACCTGGCGTTGACCGAACTGTTGATCAGCTGAAGGTTGTGACTTGCCACAAGGATCGTGGCTCCTTTTTCATAGTATTCCATGATAAAGTCAAGGGTGGCCTGGGCGGATTCGT
>JAIPEK010000120.1 GCA_021737205.1 Desulfarculaceae bacterium | reverse complement strand
TCGCTGTAAAAGGTCGAATGCCTCTTCTCTTGTGGGAAACCGCTCGTTCATTTTGATTTGTCCTGTATAGTTTCAAGTGAGTTTTGTCTTGTGTAAAATCAATATATGGGTTTCAATGAGAAGTCAACGGATGATGTCAATATTATTCTTATGGAAAGGAGCGTTTTTAAAAATTGGAAGCATTCAGTACCATTTCCGGCATAAGAAAGTGGGTCCGGTCGGCCAGGGCAGCGAATGAAACCGTCTGCCTTGTCCCCACCATGGGATATTTCCACGAGGGGCATCTTTCTTTGATGAGAGAAGGAAGAAAGCTTTGCGACCGCGTTGTGGTCAGTATCTTCGTGAATCCAGCCCAGTTCGGGGAAAACGAGGATCTTGACGCATACCCGGTGGACCTGGAACGGGACAAATCCCTTGCCCGGGCAGAAGGGGTGGATGCGGTGTTCGTCCCCTCGAGCGATCAGATGTACCCGAAAGAGTTTCAGACGTATGTGGAATTGACCCGGATCCCGGGCCACCTGTGCGGCCTTTCAAGACCGGGACATTTCAAGGGGGTAGCCACGGTGGTGGCCAAGCTTTTCCACATTGTCGAGCCGGACCGGGCCGTGTTCGGGAGCAAGGATTACCAGCAGCTTCTTTTGATTCGCCGGATGGCGGAGGATTTGAATTTTGATATCATCATCGATGGCGCCCCGATTGTCCGGGAGGAAGACGGGCTCGCCATGAGCTCGAGAAACACTTATCTGACAGAGCAGGAGCGCCGGTCCGCACTGAGTCTGTCCCGTTCCCTGGATCTGGCTGCAGAGATGATCGACCGGGGGGAGAAAGATCCGGGCAAGCTGGCACGGGAGATGGAGCGGTTGATCCTGTCTCATCCCGGAACCCGGATCGATTACGTGAAACCGTGTGACCCGGAAACCCTTGAAAAGGTGGAGGCCATCAGGGGGCCTCTGCTTGTGGCTCTTGCGGTACGGATCGGCAGGACCCGGCTGATCGACAACAGGATTTTTCACCCAGAACGATAATCACGGCGCATTTTTTGAGAAACGTGTGCCGTTCCGCAGCTTTTTCCACCTTCTGGGCATCCGCGTTTTTGATAATGAGTACGTTCCGGTTTTCCTGCCCCTTTCTCAGGCCTTTCAATACAATGGGGTTGGGCCCGGTCCGCCGGTCTTCAAGGGCTTCTTCCATGGTGCACAGGTATTTTGCCACTCCGAACTGTACGGCGTATTCCCGGCTGATAAACAGGGAGCCGTAAATCTGATCGCCTTTTTCACTGAAAACGGCCGGATTGAGAACCGGTTCGAAGTCAAGTGCCCGGGCGTCAATGACAAGCCCGGTATGCTCCACCGCCTTTTTGATTTTTCCGCCCTCTGTGTCCTTCTCAATCTGTTTGACACGGGGGATCTCCCGGATTTCATCCGGCAGTACCAGCTGAAGGAATCCTCCGCGGATCGGGGCTTTCAGTTTGATCACCATGGCGGTGTCCGAGGTGTAGTATTGCCGCGCCACGGATGCGTCTGATGCGGTCTTTTCGATTCCGGCCATCACGGCGTCGTCAAACGCCAGTTTTTCCCGGACCGTCTTTTTGCCGATTTTCACGGTTTTGAATATGGTCACAAGGTTCCGGATGGCGTCCGCTTTGGCGGCACCGGGTATGGATTCCGGCGAGATGGGGCCCCCGTCTTCATCCGGCCCGGCCCGGCCGGTGGCTGTTATCAGTCCTTCACTCCAGTTGATGCATCCGTTTTCAAACATGGTCATGCACTGATTTTCCGGTGTTTTCCGGCTGTGCGTTTCTTTTTTTTTCTCTGCATAGGCAGGCTGAACAATGGTGACCAGAACAAAGAAAAGAGCCGTCAGGCTATTGACGATGTATTTTTTCCGAAATATATGAATCGATAAATGATTTGGCATGGATCAGATCGTCCGATTGGGGCATGGTGGAAAAGATTTTTTCCATATACCCGTTTGTAATGGTTGTTTGAATGGATGCATCAAAATTCAAGTCGAATATCCAGCTGATCTGCAGAAGCTTGAGGTCGTTGAGGCGTTCGACTTTTGAGCCTGTTATCACGCGCTTTTCAAAGAGATCCTCCAGAAGGGCCGGAGACACTTTGCCGTCATCAGTGAGATACAAAATTACGTAATTGCTTTGTTCATTGTCTCCTGAAAGATACCGGCGGGTGACCACATCCAGGATATCCAGTTTGTCTGCATCTCGAAGGAGCCGTGTCAAAAGCAGTGTCGAATCGTCGATGCCGTTGGGCGGCGCATACATGTTGTGATAAAACACCGCATCTTTGATTCGTTTTTTTTCTTCGGCCCCGTATCCGTCAAGCAGGTTGTTTTCGTCAATCACGCGGCAGCTTAAAAGAGCATGGTTCTCGGACACGGCGTCCACAAAGGTTCCGTATTCCCTGAATTGCCGGAAACGGCCGATGTCGTGAAACAGGGCGGCTGTTTCCGCCGGCAAAAGATCTTTCGAACAACAATCGATGCCGGCGGCGATCCGGCGGATATTCCTGCAGACCCGGAAGGTGTGTTCCTTTTTCAGAAGGAACGGTCCCGGATCTTCTGATTCTGCGATAAAGCCGTCCGCATAGGCGGAAAACTTTTCTTTGAGTATATCAAAATCAAATTCCGCCATTTTACCGGATAAATTCCTTTTCAATGAACCGGCAGAGACTTTCAATATCGTCAATGCCGAAAACAGGCACATCGGGCCGGAACCCGGAGTCGGTGACAAAACCGGCAAGGGTGCCGTCATGGATGGCCAGAGGTTCGGTATGACCGCTCTGGGTCCGGAATATCTCGATTTTCGGGAAATGGCTTCTTTTGAACCCTTCCAGGAGGACCAGGTCCATGTCGCCCAGGTGCCGGTCAATATCTTCCACGATGCTTTCACTCCTGTCCCGCACAAGGGCAATATTTTCCGGCCCCACCACCATGGTGGCGGCTCCGGCTTTTCGAAGCCGCCACGAATCCTTGCCTTCCCTGTCCATCTCAAATCCTTTATGGGCATGCTTGGCACATCCCACTGTGAATCCTTTGTCCCGGAGGTTCCGGATCAGTTTTTCCAGAAGAGTTGTCTTGCCGGAACCGGATTTGCCCACAATGGACAGGATGTTTGCTTTCATTGAATCGATACCACTTTGCAATTGAGGTTGACGTCATCTGCCATTCCCTTTAATACACAGCAGAGAAAAAAAGTCAACCGCTATGGCGTATTGAAAGCCTGATTTCTAAGGGACAGCAGTGGTCAAGTGTTGTGATTTGTGGTATGAAACCGGTGGATTGCAAATTCAAAATTATACAAATAAGGGTCAGGCGGCGGTGAAACAAACGGACAATATTGTACTGATCGGCATGCCGGCTTCCGGCAAGAGCACATTGGGGGTTCTTCTTGCCAAGCGGCTGGGGCTGGATTTTGTGGATATGGATATTATCATCCAGACGGGTGAAGACAAAACCCTTGAAGAGATTATATCCGACAAGGGAGTGAAAGGCTTTCTCAAGGTGGAGGAAGAATATCTGTACGAGGCTGATCTGGAAGGCCGCGTGGTATCCACCGGCGGAAGCGCGGTTTACAGTGAAAAGGCCATGAAGCGTGCCGCCGGATCCGGGTTGATCGTATATCTGGAGCAGGGGCTCGATGCTTTGAAAGAAAGGCTCTCCTCCCTGGACAGCCGGGGGGTGGTCCGCATGCCCGGCCAGGACATCGACAGCCTGTACCATGAAAGAACCCCGCTATATGAAACGTATGCCGACATCACGGTCCGGTGCAACGGTCTTGCTCCGGACCGGATCGTGTCTGAAATCGCGGACCGGATCGAATCTTTGAAATGATTTTGAAAGGAGAATGCCATGACCGAACTTTTGTCCACCAGAGAAGTGGCCCGGTTTCTCAAGATCAACGAGAAGATGGTGTATACGCTGGTCAACGAGAAAGGGCTGCCTGCCACCAAGGTTACCGGGAAGTGGCTGTTTCCCCTGGATCTTGTCAAGCAGTGGGTGGAGGCCGGGACGGTCAACTACCCGGATGCCATGCACCGGCTTCCTCCCTATCATGGTCTGGTACTGATCTGCGGGAGCAATGACCTTCTTTTGGATCAGGTGGTCAGCACGTTTAACAGCCGGTTTGAAAATCATCTGGCCATGTTCGGCTTTGCCGGAAGCATGGGCGGGATCATGGCGCTGAAGCAGAATCTCTGTCACATGGCCTCCAGCCACCTGGTGTCGGAGGACAGGGAGTACAATTTTCCGTTCATATCCGAAAAGATGAATCAGATGCCGCCGGTGGTCAACTTCTGCATGAGAGAACAGGGGATTATTACGGCAAAGGGCAATCCGTTGAACATCCGGTCGGTGGCGGATCTGGCCGAGGGCAGGGCCGTATTTGCCAACAGGGGGCTTTCCACCGGAACGAGAGCGCTTTTTGACAGGGAGTTGAAAAAGGCGGGCATTGAACCGGGCCGGATCAAGGGGTATGAAAACGTGGTGTCAAAGCATCTGGATGCCGGTTTCGAGATATTGTCCGGCAGGGCGGATGCAGCTTTCTGCATCAAGCCGGTGGCGGCCATGCTCGGTCTGGATTTCGTCAGTGTATGCAGCGAGCGGTTTGACCTTTTGATCTCCAAGGACCGGTTTTTTGACAAGGGGATTCAGCTCTTTTTAGGACTGATGAATGAGGATGAATTCCGGCGGGCGGCGGAAAAACTCGGCGGATATGATCTGTCCCGGTCCGGGGAGATGCTTTACCCGGAGAAAGAAGAGTCTTCGGAATCCGAGTGATGCCGGGAATATGGCAAGGGGGTTTATATGAAAGTTCGTGCTAAATTTCCGGCATCAGTGGGTTCCGTATCCCCTTCCGCTCATGTAAGCTGACGCTTGCCTTCGGCCCTCGCAGCCCGTCCAGGGCTGCTCCGAGGACAATGCCGGAACCGGTCACTTGGTGTGACCGGAAACCGACCGGCATTGCAACCCGTTTCCAGGAGATACGGAACCCACTGATGCCTCACTTCCGGGGATCTTCAGCATTCGTTGTGGCTGTTCATGCTATGGTTGTTATATGTAAATCCGGGGCACGCGGGAAGTGAGTGCAGACACCACCTCGTAGTTGATGGTGCCGATCCTTTCGGCGATTTCATCAGCCGTGATCTCGTCTTCTCCCTGTTTACCCAGGATCATCACCTCGTCGCCCGGGGATACGGTTTCCATATCTCCGATATCGATCATGGTCTGGTCCATGCAGACCCGGCCGGCGATGGGGGCTCTTTGTCCATGGACCAGCATGAACCCGCTGGAGGAGTTGTGACGGGAAAACCCGTCCGCATACCCCACAGGAACCGAGGCAAGACAGGTTTCAGAAGGGGTGGCATAGGTCATGCCGTAACTGACCCGGAAGCCTTCCGGCACCCGGCGCACCGAGGTGAGAGAGGCGGCAATTTCCATCGCCGGTCTCAGCTTCACCCCTGACCGGTCCACTTCCGGCGATGGATAGAGGCCGTAAAGCGAGATACCGGCCCGGACCATGTCGAAATGGGAGTTAGGCATGTCGATGATCCCGGCGCTGTTGGCGGCATGGACACAGTCGAACCGGATGTTTTTGGCTTCCAGCTCTTCCAGAAAGCGGTTGAAATTGTCCAGCTGGTACCGGGTGTAGGTTTTGTCCCGGCTGTCAGCTGCTGCAAAATGGGTGTAGATGCCTTCCATGTCGAGCCCCGGAAGTTCAAGAATGGAACGGACTTCTTCGGCGGCCGCCTCGGGGTCTTCTCCGGCCGGCCGCAACCCGGGCGTCAAAAGGCCGACCCGGCCCATGCCGGTGTCAACCTTGAGATGGGCCCGGACCGTGACACCGTTTTCCACGGCCGCATCAGACAGGGCTTTTGCGGACTGCTTTCCGTACACCGTTGCGGTAAGATTGTTGTCCGTCAGAAGATTCACCGCCGGGGCCGGAACATGCCCGAACACAAGGATCGGGGCGGATATTTCGGCAAGTCTCAGTTCAACGGCCTCTTCCAGCCGGGCCACCCCGAGCCGGTCCGCCCCGGCATCGATCGATCTGCGTGCCACGGGTACGGCCCCGTGGCCGTATCCGTCCGCCTTGACCACGGCCATGAACTGCGTACCCTTTTCTGTAAGGTCTTTGAGCTGTTTTACGTTGCGGGCGACAGCCTCCAGGTCGATCCGGGCTTCAATCAGGTTCGGTTCCATACACATCCTTTATCGAATCGTGCAATTTCGGACATACATCGCTGCAATGTCCCTCAATTCGGTCATTTCCCCGTCCGTCAAAAAACGGGTTTCATCCTGCACAAATGCAGGATCCAGCACCGTTACATTCCGGCTGCACTGCTGGAGGATATACCGGTCCGCTTCCCTGATCATGGCGCCGATTTCATGCATGATTTCCTGGCTTATGAATGGTTTGACGCATGTGGTCCGGAATTCGTAAGCCGGCGCCTTTTCCGTGAGAAGCCGGATACTATTTTTCACATCGGACAGGGAGACTTCTTTTCCGGCCGCGGCGGCATACCATTCCGGCGCGCTCTTGATATCCATGGCCACATAATCGGCAAGGCCTTTTGCCAGAAGATCTTCCACCACATCGGGAAAACTGCCGTTGGTGTCGACCTTGACGGCGTATCCCATGGCCTTGGCCTTTTCACAGAATCGAACCAGTCCGGGCTGAAGACACGGCTCTCCCCCCGAGATCACCACGGCTTCAAGCATCCCCCTGCGTTTTTCCAGAAAGGACAGGATCTCCTCCTCGGTGATTCCCCCGCCCCGGTTGCGGGGCGGGGTTTGAACCAGATCCGGGTTATGGCAGAATGGGCATCGGAAGTTGCACCCGGATGTGAAGACCACACAGGCGACCCGGCCGGGGTAGTCAATAAAGGAGTTCTTCGTCA
>JAIPEK010000119.1 GCA_021737205.1 Desulfarculaceae bacterium | reverse complement strand
GGGTTTTGTCCAAGGTGGGAGGATTCGAGACCGGCGGCCTTGCCGGCCTGGTGACCGGGGCTGCCGCAAACGGGATACCGGTGGTATGCGACGGACTGATATCCACGGCCGGCGCCCTGATTGCATGTGAACTTGCGCCCGGGGCCAAGGAATACCTGTTTGCAAGCCACCGTTCCGCGGAAGTCGGCCACAGGTTTATGCACGAAAGACTGGGTATCGAGCCGATCCTGGACATGGGGCTGAGGCTCGGGGAAGGCACGGGGGCGGCCCTTGCCTTTGAACTGATCGACGCCGCCACCCGGGTGCTTTCGGACATTCTCACGTTTGAAGAAGCCAGGGTGGCCGGCGCAGATCGCTAAGAACTCTGTTTTTTATATGAAAGAACAACATTTTCTACCATGAAGGCGATGAAGGAACTGAAGCAAAATCTTCATGAACTTTATGGCCTTCATGGTGATCTTTCATCATATGAACGCCATTTAAACCAAAAAAGGGCGGAAGGATTCATTTTGAATCCTTCCGCCCTTTGCTCAGCAAGGCAGCTCTATTGGAAAAACCGAGCCGCTGTTCGATTATTTCTTTTCAAACAGCATGATGGCCCAGGCCAGGTTGCCTTTATTTCCGCCGTCAACCCAGTGGGTCAGGCCCTTGATCATCTTGTCCACATATTTGCGGCTGGAGATCTTTGTAATGTTCTGATAATCCCCTTCCAGAACAGACCGCACCCTGTCGTAATGCACCGGCAGGTGATCGGAAAGGTCTACAATATCAACCTCCTTGAGGCCTGCCTCTTTTGCCATATTTTTGTACTTGTTGACAGAGCCCATTTCATCGAGATTAATCCGGTCCAGAATCGGCTGGAGTTCTTCTGTATCGACTCCGTCTTTCTGCATGGGATCGGTGAAGATGAACGATCCGCCTTTTCTCAGAACCCGTTCCACCTCGTGGAACACCTGCTGTTTCTGGTCGCTGTGCAGGATGGCGTCCTCGCTCCAGACCAGGTCAAAGGAATCGTCTTCATAAGGTATATCGTCAAACGTTCCGTCACAGACTTCTATCAGATGGTCCAGGCCCCTCTGCATGTTCTTTTCCCGGTTTCTTTTGTTTTCCACCTCGCTGATGTTCACACAGCATACCCGGCAGCCGTGCTTGGAGGCGAGCTGGCGTGCGGCGCCGCCGTATCCGGCTCCGATATCCAGGATCTTGGTCTTCTCGTTGATATCCACCATTGAGGACATTTTTTCAACGGTTCTGCGGCTCGCGTCCGAAATGGACTCGTCCGCGTCATGGTAGATACCGATATGGATGTCTTCCCCGCCCCATACGTGGTAATAGAATTCATCCGCGTCATGGCTGTTGTAATAGTCCCTGGCCACCCGGTTGGAACCGGTGTAGGACTGCTCCATGTACTCTTTTTCAGCCACATGCACGAGAAAATCTGCATCACTGATGTCAAAATCCCTTCTAAAATCGCCGAACGTGGTAATCCGCTGGTAACCGGCATCCTTGAGAAGATGCTTGGTATAATCTTTTCTCAGGGGGCACATGTTGAGGTGATAGACCTCTCCGCCCTGAAATTCATACCGGAACCGGGCAAGCCCTTCGTCCAGGTATTCCGGCTCCGCTTTTACTTTGTTACCGGCATAATAATACTTGTGCTTTGAGGAGAAACCTTCATCCAGCATGGTGTCGTAATTTCGCTGGTCGATGATCAGGATGCCGTCGTTCTTGAGTACCGAATAAAATTCGGCCAGAACCTTTCTTCTGTCCCTGTCCTTGAACAGATGGGTAAACGAGTTGCCAAGACAGATCACGGCGTCATACCGGTTATGGACGATATCCTTTGTGATCCAGCGCCAGTCCGAATTAATGGTCCTCAGGATGATATTTTCCTTTTTGGCGTTGTTGAACGCTCTGGCCAGCATGGCCGGGCTGCCGTCCAGGCTGGTAACGTCAAACCCGTCCTTGATCAGCTGAACCGAATTGAACCCGGTCCCGCACGATGCATCAAGAACTTTTTTGGCACCGTGTTTCCGCAGTATCTTGGTAAAAAACTGGTCTTCATTTTCCGCCCTGGACTTCCAGTCTATCAGTTCATCCCACTTGTCTGCAAAACCGGTGATATACTCTTTGACATAGTTGTCGCTGTCTCTTTTCTTGACCGGATCGCTGCCGAAGTCCTGACTTTTTAAATCCAACATGGTTTATTCTCCTTTTATTGAATGGTTTGATATCCCGGCATATGCTGTCATACGCACGATTGGATATGAAACACCGGGATACCGTTTATTTTTCAAGAATCTGACAATATCCGCAGATTCATATGTACTGAAAGTTTTTAAAAGCGTGTTGCGTTACAAACCGGATGTGTTTTCAATCGTCCACGAGGGTCACGATAAGGGAGGAAGTGGTTTTTCTGAACCAGTTACCGTAAGGGGTGCGATCAGCCAGGCGGTATTTCGACCCGGCCCAGTCATTCCCTTTTGTGACAAATTTTTTTTCCAGTGCATGTGTAAAAGACATACAGCCTCCTTGTTTCGTTTCTCTGATTCGGCGGATATTTCGGCACCGAAGTGGCACCATGGGGATTGCCTCCGCCTATTTGCTTTGGATACAATTAATTTGAGTCCAATCAATTTGAGTTCAAAACATAACAGGGTCGGACATACAATGTCAAGAGATTTTTTCAAAAAAAACAAAGCGGAGAAAATCCCCGGCAAAAGGAATTTTACAGCAAAAAAACAAGTCCTGGAAAGAAACCCGGGGAGGGGAACCGGTTGTTTTCCCTACGCATTTCGGTTCGCAGACCCTGGAGCAGGGCTTGAGGAAAAACAACCGGTTGAAAAAATAAAACGGCTACGAAGTACTTTCCCGCTCTTCAAGTACGTCTTTTAAAACAGCGAGCGCCTTGTTAGAAGCCGGAACACCGGCGTAAATTCCGGTCTGAAAAATGGCTTCGGCTATCTCTTCGGTCGTGCATCCCACATTCAGTGCGGCATGGATATGGAGCTTGAGCTCGTCAGGCCTGTACATGGCACAGAGCGCTCCCACCGTTACCAGCTGCCTTGTGGGATGGGGAATTTTTTCTCTTGCGTACATGGTGCCGGTGATATACAGGGACATCTGTTTTGCAAGCTCTTTGTCGAAATACCGCCACAGCGAATAGGGCTTGTCCTCGTTTTTCACACCGTCGAAATAGAGTTGGGCAGTCTGTTTTGTTTTTTCTGCAAGCTCTTTGTCATCCATATCAGCGGTTCGCCTTTCTCACCCCGAGCTGGTCCAGGGCAATAATCCATTTGCAGATATTTGAAGAGCCTTCCACCATCGTATATGTGGGGGCGTCTCTGTAAAAACGGGCGACCGGGTATTCCGTGGAATATCCGTATGCCCCCATGATGCGCATGGCGTAATTGGCGCATTTCACCGCTGTCTCTCCTGCGAGATACTTGGCCTGGGCCACGTCCAGACCGTTGTTGAGACTCCCCTGGTCCTTGACCCATGCAGCCCGGTACACGAGCATACGGGAAGCTTCGATTTCCGCGGACATCTGTGCGATCATGTCCTGGTTCATCTGGAAGTCGCCGATATTTTTGCCGAACTGTTTCCTCTGGTTGCAGTACTTGAGGACCTCGTCCAGGCAGGCCCGGGCCACACCCACCGCTCCCGCAGCAGCGGACAGCCGGGTATGGTTCAGAGAGCTGAATACAATTTTCGCCCCGCCCCCTGGCTTGCCTAGAAGATTTTCTTTGGGCACCTCGACATTGTCCAGGAACACCTCCCCGGTGGGAGAGGAATGCGAGCCCATCTTCTCAAGCGCCGAGGTCCGGATTCCCTTGAAATTTTTCGGTTCGATCACAAAAGCGGACAGCCCCTTGGAGCCGGCCTCCTTGTCGGTGTAGGCATAACAGATCAACACATCCGCAACGTTTGCATTGGAAATCCAGGTTTTGGACCCGTTGAGAAGATAATGGTCCCCTTTATCTTCGGCTGTGGAGGCCATGGCCATGACATCGGACCCCGCATCCGGCTCGGTGATACCGAAACCGCCGATGTATTCGGCAGTGCAGAGCTTTTCCACATACTTGTTGATCGCCTCTTCCGTGCCGTAGTTGAAGATGGTATAGGCACACCCGATGACCTGCATATTCACCTGCACCCTCAAAGAGGAGGAGGCCTTTGCAATTTCTTCGGTCACGATCATGGCGGCAAGCCAGCCCATGTCTTCCCCGCCGTGCTCTTCAGGGATCACGGTTCCGAAAAATCCGAGCTCTCCCATTGGCTTGATCGCTTCCTCATAGGGGAAATAATGATTGTTGTCCCACTCATCCGCGTTCGGGGCGATCTTTTTTGATGCAAACTCCCGAACCGCTTTTCTCAGCATTTCATGTTCCTTGGAAAGTGTAAAATCCATAGTCACTCCTTGTTTTATATGAAAGAACAACATTTTACCATGAAGGCCATGAAGGGACTGTAGCAAAATCTTCATGAACTTCATGGTGATCTTTCATCATTTATTGTGTCCGCCAGGACATGGCTGCTATATGAAAACAGTTAGGTGTCAGCTAACGCCTAATATCCAATACCTGACCCCCGATATCCCATGGCACGGGAAAACGCGTGTGCAACTTCCATAAGGTTCTGTATACATTCGTGCCTGTACTGGTCGTCCGAAATGCGGATTTCCGGTACTGCAAGGCTGAGGCTGGCCAGCACCAGGCCGGCATGATCCAGCACGGGAGCGCTGAGCGATCCGAGTCCGGGCGTTCTTTCTCCGATGCTTCGGGCATACCCCTTTTCCCTGATCTGCAGGATCTCTTCCTTTAACCGGTCCACACTGGTGATCGTATTTTCCGTAAGAGACTCCAGACGCGTGGACGCAATGTAATCTTGTACAAATTCATCCGTACAGAACGCCAGAAGACATTTGGCGGATCCTCCGGCATACAGCGGGGACCGGTGCCCCACCGGCATGCCGGCTTTCAGGGTCCGGGGCGATTCGATGGTGTCGACGCACAGCCGGTGACCGCCCTCTATAATATTGATGTGAACCGTCTCCCGGGTCCTGGTGGCCAGATCTTCCATATACCGCCTGGCATAGCTTGTCAGTGTATTGGATTCCTGCAGCGTCTGAAGAAACCGGTAAAAAATATTCCCGATATAGTACTGCCGGGTTGCAGGATCCTGCCGGACAAAATCATACTCCTTGAGGGTCTTGAGTATCCGCTGCACCGTTGCAGGGCTGAACCCGAGTTCACCGCTCATCTCCCTTATCCCCTTACTGGAGGAGGAATCCTGGAATTTCATCAGGATTTTCACCGCTTTTTCTATTGAATTGAGTTTTTTTTCCTGGTTTTCCATGATCGATCTTTCAGTCCAGTATGAGTTTTTCCGGGTCCGCTTTTTCTCTAAGTGCTTTAAGCTCCTCTTCCTGCGGGGCCGGGGCCTCTCGGGCCTGTTCCGCACTCAGGCCGAACGCCGTTCTTTTTGCAAGATCAGCCGGGTCCTCCCCCGGATAGTACCAAAGAAGCATCATCCTTCGGGTTTCCTCTTCAAACCCCATGATCCCCCGGTCCGTTATCACGTGGCAGGGACCCGGCCCCGGCAGGCCTTCGGCTTCCCTGGCGTTCCCTCCGCCGAGCCACCCCGGGCTTGTGAGATAATCGAGTTTTTCCACGAACCTGCGTTTTTCAAGCTTCATGAATATGATTTTCCTGCCGGCCGAGGATGCCATGTCACAGGCCCCTCCGCTTCCCGGGAGCCGGACGCCGTCTGACGAAGCACTTTTGCTGATGAGGGTGGAGTTGAGGTTTCCGTACCGATCGATCTGGGCGGCCCCCAGAATGCCCACCACATGCCGGGCGGTTTTCGGGTTCTGAAGAAAGGCGAACGTCTCGGCAAGAGAGCAGAAAGCGGACGCCTGGTGCATCACACGCGGATCTCCCACTGCAAGGGGCAGGTGGGCAGGAGAGGAATCCACTGAACCTGTTTCAAACAGAATGGTGCAGTCCGGGGCGTGCCGGTGTTTCGCGGTCACGGCCGCCAGCACGGAAATCCCGGTCCCGCAGAACACGATATCCGTGTTGCGGATTTTCCGGGCCGCACAGATCACCATCATCTCCTTTGCCGAATAGTTCATGGTTTCCTCCGGATATTCACGGAATACCCTTTTCCCGGGTCCGCCAGGAGCGCCGTTGCAGACTTCCCGGCCAGGGCCTTTTCCATGAATCCATCATGGTCCCGGGTGTTTTTAATGTATTCTTCCACGTAACCGCAAAAAGCATCCGGGTCCGCAGCCATCCCTTTGTACCGGTCAAGGAATGCGGGATCGTAGTCATAATACCGGTAACAAGCGGTGGGATATGCACCGAACGGTACTTCGACCACCGCATCCACGCAGAATCCCGGGATGTTCACGGCTTCGGGCCGATCTTTAAAAATTTGTGAATCCACGATCTCCTCACAGGTAACAATGACCTTCCGGGCCGCTTTCACCTGTTCCGCATCCGAAAACGTGAGGCCCTCCATGGCGGTATATCCATGCACGTCCGCCTTCTGGGCATGGATGACGGTGACGTCCGGGTTCACCGCCGGCACCAGTACCAGCCGGTCCGCCTTTGTTCCCGGCTCTGCAAACGGATCGTCCATGACTGCAACCTTCTGGGAAGGGATCACAGGGTCACCGGCCCGTATTGCTTCGTCAAACCCCTGTTCGTACAGGACATCACTTCCGAGAGAAGACCTTGGCGGTAAAAAAGGAACTCCCATGGAGCCGGCAAGGAACCTCAGCGCCATCTGGTAGTTGGTGTAATCCTCCACAAGGATTTCCCCGTTTCCCCACTTGCGCTTGAAACAGATGCAGGTGGGGGCGAACCTCCCGTTACCGCAGTAGGCCGCCTCCACCCGGTTGACACACCCGGCGCCCACGAGCTCATCCAGGGCCTGGCCGTTGGAATGAACAT
>JAIPEK010000118.1 GCA_021737205.1 Desulfarculaceae bacterium | reverse complement strand
TTCCCGTTGAATTTTTAAATGGTCATATGCCTTGGCGGACGCTTTCCTTCCGCTGGATGTCCGCAGGATCATACCGATTTTCAACAAATAGGGTTCCACCACATCCACAAGCGTATCCGTCTCTTCCTGCAGTGTGGCCGCAACCGCGTCGATACCCACCGGACCGCCCCTATAAAACCTGATGATGGTTTTAAGGTAGCTGCGGTCAAGGGCTGTCAACCCCTTTTCATCAATTCCTTCAAGCGTGAGGGCCGCTTTTACACTCTCTCCTGTGATGCCGCCTTCCCCCTTGACCTGGGCATAATCCCTCACCCGCCTGAGCAGGCGGTTGGCAATCCTCGGGGTTCCCCTGGACCTTCCGGCAAGTTCTCTTGCACCCTCTTCATCTGCCTGTACATCTAAAAGGCCGGCTGATCTTTTGATCACGGTTACCAGCTCTTCAACGGAATAAAAATCGAGTGTCCGGAAAAGACCGAACCTGTCGCGCAAGGGGGAAGAGAGAAGCCCCACACGGGTGGTTGCTCCCACCAGAACAAACTGATTCAGGCGGTATCTGTGACTCCTTGCGTGTATGCCTTTGTCAAACACAAAATCCACGGCAAAGTCCTCCATGGCCGGGTACAGGAACTCTTCCACGGTCTTGGGCAATCTGTGGATTTCGTCTATGAACAAAACATCCCCTTTTTGAAGATTGGTCAGCATGCCGATCAAATCTCCCCCTTTTTCCAGGGCCGGTCCCGAGCTGACAGTAACTGCGCTTCCCATCTCATTGGCGATAATATGGGAAATGGTGGTTTTCCCCAGCCCCGGAGGTCCGTGAAGCAGAATATGGTCCAGGGGCTCCGACCTCATCCTGGCCGCCTGAATGGCGATGGAAAGGGTATGGACCGTGTCTTTCTGTCCCACGTATTCGTCAAACGTTGCCGGCCGTAAAGACTGTACAATCGGATCACGGTCCCGGGGAATTTCCCCGGAGGAGACCATGCCCATTTTATCCGATGAAAAGGAAATCACATCGTCGTTCATTTATTGACCGCCCTCCCGGTAAATTTCATCAAACAACTGTTCCGGTGTTACGATATCCTTGTTCCGTGAAAGTGCCCGCCGGATCATCTTTTTCGCCTCTGCGGCCGGATGGCCCAACTGTTCCACCAAAACCGCAAATATCGGCTCCGAGACATCATCGAAACCGGTGGAAGGCGGACCGTCCTCAAAGTCATCAGGTGCCCGTGCACCTGTGACAAATTTTTCCATTTTGCCGTTCAGTGCAGCCACGATTTTTTCCGAGCTTCTCTTGCCGATCCCGGAAAGATTGGAAAGGTATTTGACATCTTTTTTCTCTATTGCGGCTGCAATGTCGGAAACCGGCCTGTCAAGGGCTTTCACCGCTTTGAGCGGTCCTATGGCGTCCACCGTGATAAAGGTTTGAAAAAACTCTTTTTCAGAAAGGGTTTCGAACCCGATAAGCACGGGTTTAGGCTGGCGCTCGGTCTGGTGATAGTAGATATAAAGGCCCAGGGTTTCCTCGGACGTTTTGCCCCTCATTCTGGAGAGCACATGGGAACAAAGAAGAATCTCGTATCCCACAGTGCCGGATAAAAGGAGTATGCCGTCCGGCTCGAAACTTAAAATTTTCCCTTCAATATATCCGATCATAAATATGATTCATACCTGAAAAATCCCGCAAGCGCAAGGGCAAGGGCATCCGATGCATGAAAAGGCCGGATTTTCTCCCCGTGGTGCAGGATGTTTCTAACAGAGCGCTCCACCTGATATTTATCCGCGTTTCCGCTTGCACAAACCACTTTCTTGGTCTCTCTTACCGAAACTTCCGCCACTGCGGTACCGGCCCGGCAGGCGGCCAGGAGCAGCACACCGGATACTTTGCCGAGCATAATACCGGACCCGGGATATTTTTCAAGGGAATATATATCTTCGATAATAACAAGATCAGGGGATTGACTTTGGATAAAATCGGAAACCTTTGAATAGATTGTATCGAGCCGCCGGTGCACAGGTTCGTCTTTGTCGGTTTTGACGCTGCCGAATGCATACCCCGTTACCGTCACTCCGCTGCCGGTTACGACACCGACACCCGTGCCGGCCAGTCCCGGATCAATACCGACTACCCGTATCATCAAAGTTCCGTTTCAATCAAGCCCTTCAAGTTTCTTCTCAGCAATCTTCGCCTCTTTGGAGTCCGGATACTTTTTGATGAGCTCATTGAGAATCAATGTGGCGTTCGCATTCTCCCCAAGCTCGAAAAAGGAATATCCCTGCTTCAAAAGTGCTGCCTGCACCTTGTTCCCCTTGCTGTATTCCTCGATGACTTTCTGGTATTCAAGGATCGCCTTTTCATACCATTGTTCCCGGTAATAGGTGTCCGCGATCCAGAACCTTGCATTGTCCGCTTTGTCTGATTTCGGATATTTGTTCAAAAATTTGTCAAATGTTTTTCTGGCCTGTTGGAATTTTTGATTGTCAAAATGACTTTTCGCCATTTTGTACAGGGCCTCGGGTGTATCCAGCTCTTCTTTTTCCTTTGGGCTGTTCTCTTTGCCCTCGGCGGTGGGTTCGAACCCCATATATTCTTCCAGTGCCGTTATTTTCTGCTTGTTTTCACGAATTTTCCGGCCCAGGCGCTCGATTTTCTCCTCTTTCTCCTGCATCTTTTTTTCACTGAGCGTTTCCAGTTTGTGACCGGATTCCTCTATTACACCTCTTAACTGACGGATCTGAAGTTTGAGATTGTGCATCTCGGCTTTAATGGATGCGTTGTTTTCTTTTATTTTTTTGGTGTTTTCCCTGACCGCTTTTTCAACCCGATTCAGTTGATCTACAGTGGACTTATCCTTCCGGGCCTGCCTTGTGTTCTCCATCTCAAGAGCTGCGATTCTGTTCTCGAGCATATTCACCCGGTCCGGCATGACACAGCCCGTAACAGCAACAAACAAAAATACTACAGCCGCCCCCAACCCATAGATTATATTTTTCATCATCACACTCCGATAGAAGCAAAAAAAATCAAGCGCATCCCTGCTGTCTGACAGACCGGATGCGCTTGAATATGGTAAAATCGAACTTGCCGCCTATTTGATCACAAACTGGGCACGCCTGTTTTTGGACCATGCTTGAGGGTTATGGCCGGGATCAAGCGGTTTTTCCTCGCCGAAACTGACATAGCTCAACCGGTCCGGGGCAATTCCCATATTGATGAGGAAATCCCTTGCAGCTTTGGCACGTCTTTCCCCCAGGGCCAGATTGTATTCGGTGGTTCCCCTTTCATCGCAATGGCCTTCGATCAGGACATCTTCACCCTGATTGTTCTCCAGCCACCCGGCCTTTTCCTTTAAAATTTCCCGTGCCTGTGCCGTGAGCACGGAACTGTCGAATTCAAAATGGATCTTTTTGTTGACAAACCTGGCCTTTGCAGCCTTTTTTGCCTCCTGCTCTCTCTGTTCCTTCAGCCGCTGCTCTTCAAGCTCTCTTTGCTTTGCCTTTTCAGCTGCAGTCATTTCATCCTCGGTCATCTTGGTTCCGGTTTCGCCGGAGGTTGCCTCCTCCTTCTCAACCTGGGTTCCCTCGGGCTCTGAAACCACTGTTTTCTTTGCGCAGGAAACCGTAAAGAACAACCCGGCAACCAATAAAGCCGTTAAAAGATTAACACCTATTCTTTTTCCCATATCTCCTCCTTAGGTTAATAATTAATAAAACCAGTATTCAAAATCATTTGCTTACCCTTTACTTGCTCACCATTGACCAGTCCGGATCCATCTGGCTTCCTTTGAGTTTCAGGAGCCTTCGCTGCTCACCTCCCCCCGCCGTCATCACATACAGCCTCAAGATTCCCTGCTCCCGGCTCGAAGTAAAAACGATCATGCTGCCGTCCGGAGACCATGCCGGATCTTCGTTGTCCCCTGCATCCTTTGTTAGCTGGACCGGATATCCTCCGTCCACCCGGATCGTAAAAATATTAATGGATCCGTTTTCCACGCCCACATAAGCAATACGCTCTCCTGACGGCGACCATGCAGGTGAGGTATTGTAATTCCCCTTAAACGTCAATCGCCTCAATTCACCAGTTTCAAGCGACTTTATATAAATCTGGGGCGAACCCGCCCGTTTTGAAACAAAAGCGATTTTTTTTCCATCCGGTGAAAAAGCAGGGGACACATCAATCCCCCAACTGTCAGTTACCTTTTTAATAATTTTTCCTTTTCCGGTCAACAAATAAATTTCCTGATCCCCTGAAAAACTCATAGCAGCAGCCAGCTCAAACCGGCCCGGCCGCCAGTCAGGTGAAATATTCATGCCCTCCTTGTTTACGATGGACCCTCGTTTTTCCCTGATATTTCTTATATAAAGATCAGGTTTTCCCTGGTCGTAAGAGGTGTACGCGATCCACTCCGAGTCGGAAGAAAAGGCCGGAGAAAGTGTTATGCTTTTGTGATCGGTGATCTTCACCGGGTTGTGGCCGTCAAAATCACACATGTAGATTTCCTTGTTTCCTTTTGATTTGGAAACAAACGCAATCTTGCTTCTAAAAATCCCCCATTTGCCTGTGAGCGCATAGGAGATCTCGCTGCAGAACCTGTGAACCATGACCCGGAGATCCTCCCGGTGCCCGGTATAGACTTTTCCAGCCAGAAGTTTCTCTTCAATGGTATCGAAAAGTCTCAGATAAAGACGGACCCGGTCTTTCTCCAGTTTTACCCCGCCGGTCACCAGCAGTTCCGCACCGATTCCCGTCCAGTCGGGAAAATGGAGATCTTTTCCCGTGATGCCCTCTTCTGCCGGGTTCGCCATAAAAGAGCGTTCATTGATAATCTTGATGTATCCGGTAAAATCCAGGGCTTCTTTTAAAATCCTGCGGGCCGTTTCCGCATCCCTCTTTTCCGCATCCGATCCGGTAAACAGTTTAAACTTCGGAGCCGCAAGAGGAATTTTTCGAATAAAAGGATTACCGATATCAAGGTATGTAATATCATCGGCCTGCACCTGTCCGAGTCCCGGCGGTAAAAGAAAAAATAAAGCAAGTACCGCCATGCAGAGCCTGCGGCTGAAAACCTGTTTGACCATTGTAAAACGCATTGCCTTTAGCGTATTCCGTAAAACCATCACGATCCTTTTACTCCCCTCGGGGTAAATCGCAACCCCACGTCATAAGAGGTATATCCCTCCGGCAGGGGAGGAAGCGGACTTGCCTTTTTCACCGCCCGCACGGCGGACTGGTCCAGATACCGGTTGCCCGATCTGGTCTCAATCCAGATATCGGCTATTTTTCCGCTTTTCAAGATTTTTATCACCACTGTCACGGTAGGATTGTTTTCGTCCTGCTCGATCCGGGCCAGCCTCTGGTTAAAGACCCAGTTCTGCTGAACCGCCACTGCGATCATGGAGTTGTAAATCGAGACAGCCGTATTTCCGCCCAGGCCTTTACTTCCTTTGCCTTCCGAATCCTTCCCCTCTCCCTTTTTCTGTCCTTCAACCTTTTTGGCCAGCCGGTCCAGGGCTGCCTGCAGCCGATCATCAGACTGTTTTTCCACGGATTTTTCAATTTTATCCCTTGCAGCCTCGATGACCTTCTCCGGTTCATAGGTTTTCTTTTTCAAAGAGGTTTTCTTTTGAGCCTTTTCCGGCTCTTTTTCCTTTGTTTCTTCTTTTTCCGCTTTCTTTTCCGCCAGCAGTTTTTCCAGGTTTTCCGGCTTTGATTTCAGGCTGACGTCCGGTTTGATCACTTGCGGTGTTTTGACTGGTTCTTTTTCAGCCGGTTCTGCCGGCTTTTCAGTCGACACTTTGTCCGGTTGAGAAGGTGTTTTCTCTTTAATTTCAGCCGGCCCGGATTCCTTTGCCGTCTCGAGTGCCGGACTGCTTGAAAAATCCGGAGAATAAGAGACAAGATCCACCTGTACAGCCGGCGGCATTTTATCTTCAGGCACCTCAAAGTGCTGAACAGCCAGCAGGGAAAGCAGGAAAACAAAATGCACCAGGATCGACACCCCCACAAAAACAACCCCGGTCTTTCCGTTATGGGACGGCTCCGAAACCAGGGTTTCCCGTTTGTTTTTTAAGGCAAACAAGGCATTTCCACCTGAGAGATCAAGATGCTTCCTTTTCTTCGGGAAGCGTGATCATTCCGAGGCTGTCAACACCGGCCTCTTTTATCTTTGATACCACGTTTATGACAATACCGTACGGAACCTGTTTGTCCGCCCTGAGATAGACGTTCCGTTCACTGAAATTCTCCAGGATGTTTTTCAGCCGATCAGTGAGGTACTCCACATTGATGGACTGGTCATTGACATACACCTTCCGGTCCTTGTCCACGGAGATGATCAGCTTGTCCTGTTCTCCTTTCAAAGGTTTTGAGGACGCCTGCGGCAGATCCACGTCAACCCCCTGCACCATCATTGGGGCTGCAACCATGAAAATAACGAGAAGTACAAGCATGACATCCACAAAAGGTGTGACGTTGATATCGGACATGAGCTCGTGGTTATCCGAACCGGTATACATTTATCTCCTCCTCTGCCGCTGAAGGTCCCGCTCCACGATATTCAGGAAATCCGATGAAAAGCCCTGCAGTTCCGAATCCAGAGTCCGGATCCGGTTAATGAAATAGTTATACCCGATCACCGACGGAATCGCCACTGCAAGTCCGGCGGCAGTTGCCACAAGCGCTTCTGAAATACCGGGGGCGACGACTGCGAGACTTGCCGAACCGCTTACACCGATACTCTGAAAGGTATTCATAATCCCCCATACGGTTCCGAAAAGACCGATAAAAGGAGATGTGTTGCCGGCCGTGGCCAGAAAAGGTACAAGCTGGGAAAGACGTCTCACCTCAACGGTTCCGGCTCTTCTGAGGCTTCGCTGCACGTTGTTCAGGGTCTGTATGTACGGGATTTCTTCTTTTTTGGCAGATTGCTTTTCTTCTGCCTGCTGTGAATGGGCGGTTTCTTTAGTTTTGGCAAGTTCC
>JAIPEK010000117.1 GCA_021737205.1 Desulfarculaceae bacterium | reverse complement strand
ATCAGGGAAAGAGCGTCGGTGTCAATATTCAGGTCCGACATCTGTCTGTTGAACAGCTGTCCGTCTTCAAAATGTCCGCCGCCCAGAATAAAGTCCGGTTTCGAAGATTTCAGGGCGGAAAGCAACGGTGTCATATCGGTAACTCCTTTGGGATACGTCCTTTTGAACACCACTTCAAACCCGAGAGATTGGGCATGCTCTGCAGCTCCTTCCATGACCATGGAGGCGAATTCCGAATCCTCGTATGCCAGCGCAACTTTTTCAGCATCAGGCGCAATCTTTTTGATCATATCGAGTGTGCCCTTGTGATAACTTGTGGCAGGCCCTATGGTCTGCACAATGTATTGAAATCCCTGCCTGAAAATCTTGTTGTTGGCACCTCCGTGATCCATATACAGCATCCTGTGGCCTTCGGCAACCGGTGCACCTCGGAGTGTAAGGCCCGAACTGTACGCGGAGAAGACCACGTTGACCCGATCCACTGTAATCAGCCTGCCGATCAGGCTTGTGACGCTCTCCTTTTTGGATTCACTATCATATCTTTTATAGGAGAGAGGGACCTTTTCTCCGTCGATGGTCACCCCGCCGTATTCATTGTTCACCCAGTCGATACAAGCCTCTATGCCGCCCACAGCCTGTTCCCCTGCTTTGGCATATTTTCCTGACAGACAGGCCGGGTGTCCGATTACAATTTCGTCCGGCGTGCCTGCCAAAACACTCAAACCGGACATAAAAAACGCGATAACCGTTAAAAAAATAATTTTCTGCATGGTTGACCGTGTCATGGAAACCTCCTTTCCTGACGATTTGCTTTTCATTTGCGGGTCGCCGTTGACCATGGCGGACTGCAAATCCGTTGACGGCAGAATAATCCGGATTCATCAAAAAAATCAATCAGATGATTTCTGATTTTTTTGTAAGAAAAACTCTTACAGCTTATACAAGGGAGAGCATTGCAGGGCGATCGCATGAAATTTTATGAGTCAGTGCCTTGTTCCCGGCAGCAGCCGATCCGGTGTAACCTTCCGCTCATGTAAGCTGGCGCTTGCCTTCGGCCCTCGCAGCCCGTCCTGGGCTGCTCCGAGGCAAATGCCGGAACCGGTCACGTCGTGTGACCGGTAACCGACCGGCATTTGAATCCGCTACAGGTTACACCGGATCGTCTGCTGCCTCCGCCCGTGCCATACACACATATGAGCTCTGGATAACCGCCCGAAAACTGTTGCAAAGAGGTGAGAATAATTTCATTCGATTGCTCTGGAAACCATTGCCTTGCGGATTGACCTTGGACGTTTTTCAGGGTAGTATTCAAGAGACTTGAAATCCAGTCTTGTTTCAAGTCTCTTGAAGAGACGACGATATATTATCGGCCCGAAAAACCATAAGAAAGAGGAAAATGAACCGGAAACCAAACATCGCGGAATGGTCCACATCTACAAACATGACCACAGTTGCGGACAAAAACGGAATCGTCAAACACCTTTTTGACATAGAAACCCCTTTTTTTCTGTCGGAGGGGGCTTTTGTGCCGGCTCTCCCGATTGAAAACCTGGGAGACCGGGAATTTCTAGCCCGGCACAACATGAAATATCCCTACATTGCCGGTGCCATGGCCAACGGTATTACAGGAGAGCGGATGGTCAAGGCCATGGCGGAAAACGGGATGGCGGCATTTTTCGGATCCGGGGGACTTTCCCTGGAGCGGATCGAACAGGCGATCCGGGAGCTGAAAGAAACCCTGCACGGGAAACCCTTCGGGTTCAACCTGATCCACTCCCCCTCTGATCCGGACCACGAGATGGCCGTGGTGGAGCTCTATTTACAACACGGCATCTCTCTGGTGAGTGCGGCCGCTTTCATGCGAATGACCCTGCCCCTTGTCTATTACCGGATCAAAGGGCTGCATACTGACGTTAACGGACGTGTTGTCGCTGCCAACCGCATTATCGCCAAAGTCTCCCGGGTGGAAGTGGCGGACCGGTTTTTCTCACCTCCGCCGGAAAAGCTGGTGCAAAAGCTGTATGAAAGAGGAC
The DNA here is from genome assembly GCA_021737205.1 of Desulfarculaceae bacterium. Lineage (GTDB taxonomy): Bacteria > Desulfobacterota > Desulfobacteria > Desulfobacterales > Desulfobacteraceae > JAIPEK01. The sequence goes on along the minus strand of JAIPEK010000117.1, from coordinate 4,963 downwards.
TTGTGACCGAACGGGAAAAACAGCTTTCCCGGTATATCCCCATGGCCCATGATCTCACGGCGGAAGCCGATTCAGGCGGACATACGGACAATCGGCCGGCCCTCACCCTTCTGCCCACCATGCTGGCATTAAAAGAAGAATCCGCAACGAAATATCAATACACCGAGCCCTTATGCGTGGGCCTTGCCGGGGGAATATCCACACCCCAGGCGGCTGCGGCAGCTTTCCAGATGGGCGCCGCCTACATCCTCACAGGCTCGGTGAACCAGTCCTGCGTGGAAGCCGATATATCCGAGGATGTAAAACAGCTTCTCGCCCTGGCCCAGCAAGCGGACGTGGCCATGGCGCCCTCCGCGGATATGTTCGAGATCGGAGCCCGGGTCCAGGTACTCAAACGGGGCACCATGTTTCCATTGAAAGCGGAGAAACTCTACGGACTTTACCGGGCGCATGCCCGGTTCGAGGATATCCCGGAAAAAGAGCGGAAACACGTGGAGGAAAAAATCCTGATGTCCGGGTTTGAAACCGAGTGGCACCGGACAAAGGAATTTTTCAAAGCCAGGGGCAATCAAAAGGAAATCGAAAAGGCTCAGTCCGACCCCAAACACAAAATGGCCCTGGTTTTCCGTTCCTATCTGGGACTTGCCTCCAAATGGGCTGTTCAGGGGAAAGCAGAGCGGAAAATGGATTACCAGATCTGGTGCGGTCCGGCCATGGGTGCGTTCAACCAGTGGGTCAATGGAAGTTTTCTGGAGTTGCCGCAAAACAGGGAAACAGCCGTGATAGCTTTGAATATCCTCTTTGGTGCAGCCGTATTGACAAGGGCGGCCTGGGTACGACAGCAGGGGATCACCTTGCCAGGCGGCCATACCTTGACCTTCCATCCAGTGGAAAACATTCTCTCCGGCTTGCCATAACAGCCGAAAAAGCAGCATGAAACACTTGACGGCAGGCCCGGCAGTGCATATATATGGAGATACAAAAGGCCCAATTGAAATTGATTGAAGTAACCGTTCACGGTTTACAGTTGTCGGTTCACGGTTAAAAAACAGAGATTAAATTAATTCAAGAGTTGAAATCAATGGAAAAAACCGTGAACTGTGAACCGATAACCGTGAACGGTTACTGATTGAGAAAGGACATCACACTGTGTATACGGTTCTGGACGGAGCGACGCTGTTTGACGGCGGCAAAAAGCACATACAGGACGCCGTCATGGTATTCAAAGATTCATTGATTCATGCGGTGGGAGAGCGCGGAAAGGTCAAAATTCCGAAAAACGCCAAAACGATAGACTGTACTGGAAAGTATATCATTCCCGGATTGATCGACACCCATATTCATCTCGACATGCACGGGATGGGAGACACCTACCATGAAAGCCTGGTGGAGGACAAACTGAGGACCATCCGTGCGGCCAAGGAAATGACCAACACGGTTCGGGCCGGGGTGACCACGGTCCGGAACGTGGGGTCGGCCAATTTCATCGACATCGCCGTGAAAAAAGCTGTGGAGGACGGATTGATCATCGGACCGAGGATTCTGGCCAGCGGTAAAATCATCTGTATGATGACGGCGGGCAATGAATATTTCAAAGGATTGTACAGGGAAGCCGACGGAGTGGAAGAAAACCGGAAGGCGGCCCGGGAACAGATTAAGGAAGGGGCGGATTTACTCAAGGTGATGGCCACCGGCGCCATCATGAATCCTGGCGGTGTACCCGGTGCGCCCCAGCTGGATATCGACGAAATCCGTGCAGTTGTAAATGAAGGTCGAAAAATCGGCTTCCACACAGCCGCTCATGCCCATGGTGCCGAAGGGATCAAAAATGCAGTAAAAGCAGGGGTGCGAACCATCGAGCACGGGACTCTCGCCGATGAAGAGGCCATACGGATGATGGCGGACAAGGGTGTTTTTCTCTCTTCCACATTGAGTTCCAACTTCTGGATGCTCAAGGCCAAACGCAACAACAATATCCCCCAGTTTATGTTTGAAAAGGCCAAGGAGGTGGAAAAAATCCGAAAACAAAACCTGGGACATGCCATTGAAAACGGTGTCAAAGTGGTGATGGGTACTGACGCGGGCACTCCTTACAATTATCATGGAAAAAACGCCACGGAACTTATCCAGTATGTAAAGCTCGGACTGATGTCAGAAGAACAGGCCATTGTGGCCTCGACCAAAACCGCTGCCGAAGCGTTGCAGATGGACGACCGGATCGGAACCCTTGAAAAAAGGAAATCCGCCGACTGCATCGTGCTTGGAGAGAATCCTCTTGAAAACATCTCGTGTCTCGACCCGGAAGGGAGTATCGTGTTCGTTTTCAAGGAAGGTACCCTGATTAAAGGAAAAGTGGATGTGGCCCACTGGGCTTTCGCCTCTTCCGATCTTGAAACCAGTTAAAAAAAGGAGAAACTCTGTATGAGCGAAAAAAAACGGATTCTTTTTCTTTGTGATGCCAGTGATATCGACGTGGTGGAACAGAGTTTCAGGGACCAGCAAGAGTATGAACTCACGATGGAAACCATTGAAAAGATCCTCAGCTTCGGTGTCCGGGAATACCTGGACCAGACGATTCAGCGGATCAACCACAACCCGGATATCTATGACGGCGTGGTGGGCACCCATGACTCATCCGCCATCATCGCCGCCATCATCGCCCAGGAAACAGGCAAGCGATTCGCGCCGGTCCAGGGAATAGTGAACAGCCAGAACAAGTATATCTGCCGACGGCTACAGGAGAAGGCAATACCGGAATACACCCCGAATTATTGCCTTGCACTGGATTACCTCAGGGATCCGTCACAGCTTCCCACCCCGTTTTTTATCAAACCCGTCCGGTCCAACATCTCGTTCGGGACCCACAAGATCGACTCCCCGGAGCAACTCGAATACTATATCGGCAACGAAAGCATGGACATCGCCCTTTTCAACCAGTATTACCTGGATGCGCTTTCCTACAATTCAGGCTATCACAATGCGCTGAACATCGCCACCTGCAACAGTTTCATGTGCGAGGAATTCATACAGGGCAACCAGGTCACGGTGGACGGGTACATATATGAAGGACAGGTCTATTTTTTCGGTATCACAAAAGCGGTGTACTACCCAAGAACCAACAGCTTCAGCCATCACGAATTTCCGTACACCTTTCCGGTCGAACTTGAAAAAGTTATCAGGGACGGGATTTCCAGGCTGATCCCTGAACTGGAAATCGACAACAGTTTCTTTAATGTGGAACTGCGGGCGGACGAGGAAAACAACCGGTTTGCACTGATCGAGGTGAACAGCCGGATCGCCTTCCAGTTCGCCAAAACCATCGAGTCGGTCACGGGTTTTGACCCGCTGCGAATGATGTGCGATATGGCAGTGGGCAAGAAGCCTGAGCAAAAGGCGGCCACCGAAGACCTTTTTCAATACTGCTACAATTTTGAACTGCATGCATTTTCCGATGCCCGGATCATGCAGACTCCTACTCAGAGCGCTTACACGGAGATCAGCATGAAATACCCGGAAGTGAAGGTGCGAAACCTGGTCCATGAGAACGCCAACCTGTCCGATTTCAAGCACAATCCGGAAAGTTTTCGCTACTGCATCATTGATGTGCCCGGCAACAGCGACGAGGATATCATGCTCAAATACGAGGATGTGGTTTCCATGCTGGGGTACAACTTTGATTCCCCGACCGACGATATCCTGCACAACCCGGAACTCCCCTCCCGCCCTCCGGAACATACAAAAGGCGGAAAACTGGAGTTTGACCGGCAGCCTCAGTCCTAAATATTGATCCGCCATCGAATCCGGCGGCAATCGGGCTTCGTTTTGCTCTTTTGCCGCCTCGGACACTTGTCATGAGGTCGTATTCGCTATTGCAAAACGACCGGCCCCCTGCTAATCGGTACCAAGGGCCGCCGCCATAACGGTGCCGATGATATCCATGGCAAACGGGGTCAGAAAATCGGTGAGCGGCACCCGCTGATCCGCTCCCTCGAGCGCCGGGATCCGGAGTATTCCGGACACGGGGAATTTAAACAGGGACCGCCTTTCCGGCATTTCAAGAAAGATATCCTGGCTGATAAGCACCAGTCTTGCATGACGGCATCCGAATACGGCAAGATCGTCCGCTGCATGGTCGAGGTAGCGCTCGTTTGATGCCTCCAGGATGACCAGGTTGTCCTCCCTGACATCATAATCATGGCGCAAAAGCGGGAGATACCACTCCCCTTCGGCGAAAAACGGGGTATCCGCCTTGGAGGAAAGGTCATTCTCCATGCCTTCCAGAAAACGGTCAATATCCTTTCCCTCTATAAACACACTCTCCCAGTGCCGGACATTTTCCTCCCCGTATTTTTCCGTCATTACATCTCTTTTCTCCAACCGTACATATTTGGCTTTCACCCGGTTGTCCACGGTCACGAGCGATCCGTGGGCCCCTGCACCATACGGCTGAAAGGTGGTCAGCATTTTGCCCTGTTCATCAAATTTGGAAACCAGCGAAAGACCGGTTCCGTCCGGAGGAGAGAGGATCAGGCCGGACTTGTATTCCCGGTTCCGGCCCATGACCTGAAAGATATCATGAGACAACTCCTTGTCCTCCAAAAGATTTTGAATTAACCGGCCGGCCCTTTTAAAGTGGGTTTGAACGAGTCGGGCTTTTTCAGGAGCCCACATCGCCCAGGCATCAAGAAGCACAAAACTGATTGCCGTATACAGAACAATTTCTTCAACCGGTTCCTGAAAAACTGACCGGATACAGTACTCCACTGCCGGGTCTGACTCTGTACCGTTTATACACTCGGGCCCGAAACAGCACGTCCGGTTCCTGTCAAGATGTTCAAGCCGTTCCGGCTCATGGGGGAAATGACGGGAAGACACGACGATATTGACCGTATCTTCGCCTGACCAAGGGGTTTCGGATCTTTCCACGATCCGCATGTGAACAGGGACAAACCGCTTGAATTTT
>JAIPEK010000116.1 GCA_021737205.1 Desulfarculaceae bacterium | reverse complement strand
AAAAATACATGCGGATGAAGATCGCCTGGAAAGCTACAAAAAGCGGATTGACCGGTTCAGGGAAACCGTGGAGGATATGGAGGAAGGTCCTGCCAGATCCCGAAAGCGGGAAAAATACAGATCCGCCCTGGCGGATTACAAACGCAAAAAACGACTTCTGGAAGAAAACAGAGCTTCGTTTCGAAAGCAGAAACGGACATATAAAAACAAACGATCCGACTACCGGAACAGGATCACCGCCGCAGGGTTAGGCAGCACATTCAAAACCACCCTGAAAGACGGACGGGTGCTTTACACGTACCTTGTCACTGTGAGCCGGAATCTGGATCTCGCCCTTCTCAAACTCGACGACTATCAAACCCCGTATCTTGTGCCGGCTGAATCCCCCGGCCAGGGAGAGACGGTCTATGCCATCGGCTCCCCTCTGGGATTGAAGGATACGGTAAGCAAGGGTATCGTATCAGGATTTGAAAAAGGATTCATCAAAACCGACGCCAAAATATATCCCGGCAACAGCGGCGGTCCTCTTGTTACTGAACAGGGGCGGGTGATCGGCGCCAACACGTTCAAAAAGATCACCCGGAAATTCGAGGGCCTCGGGTTTGCCATTCCGATCCACGCGATAATCGATGAATTTTCCGGTAACATACAGTAAGGGCTCTAAGGCAGACGGCCTGACCTAACCGCTTTTTCCGATGGAATAAGGATGCGACGCCTTGCAGTGAAATTCAAGCACCGTGCCTCCGAGCTTGATCCGGTCGAAGTTATTCAGCTTTACCGAACTTTTGACTTTTTTGTTGTTCACTCGGGGTTTGGCCAGACTTTTGATGTAGTTGAGGTAGTAACCGTCCGGTCTTCTGGCGATGGTAAACGCGGTGGCTCCCACGGCCCATCCCTTGACCTCGATATCGTTTCCCCCGTCTTTACCGATTTGAACAATATTCCGGTCCAGCCGGACTTCTCCGTTTCCGCCGGCAATGAAATACAGAATCCCCTCCATGGCATCCCGGGCGCCCACACTTTCTGATTGTTCCGCAGCTTTCTTTTTTGCCGCCGAATTGTAATTTCTTGTATCCAGTATAATGGTTTTGTCCGTATCCGAGTCCAGTTCCACCGGCTCGGACCTGTCTTTCTGATCTTTGGGCACCACGATCTGATGTTTCCCGATGGCCACCACATCCCCTTTCTGAAGCCAGTACGCATCATGGATACGGGTCCGGTTGACAAACGTTCCGTTCTTGCTGTCCAGATCAGTCAGCAGTATCCCTTTTTCAAGGCACTGCACTTCCGCATGTTTACCGGAAACGGTGGCATTGTCAATCACGATTTCATTTGTCGATTTACGCCCGATGTTCACACCCTGTCCCTTGCTGAGCGTCAATTCCTTTTGCACTTCCCCTTCAAATACAAGCAATAATCTTATCATGCCCTTCATCCCATCTTATTTATCGGTTTTCAGTCTGCGTTGAAACGGAAACCACCGTTTCGGCAAAAAATGAAACTTCTTTTTTTCAATATTCAGCACCACCGCCGTAATATTGTCCGCTCCCCCCCGCTCATTGGCCAGATCGATCAAAGCCGAACATGCCTCTTTTGCAGAAAATGTCCGCACGATCCGCACAATTTCATTTTTGCCCACCGTCCCGGAAAGCCCGTCCGTACATAAAACAAAACTGTCCCCTCTGCTGACGGGAATTTCGCAAATGTACGGCTCCACTGTTTTATCCCCTCCTATGGCCCTTGTCAACATGCCGGGGTATTTCCGTGCCAGCCGGCGTCCCTCGGGATTCTCCGGAAGATGCGCTTCCTCTTCCACGGTATGGGGCATAAAAAGTGGAAACACCCGCCCGGCCTGGACCAGGTATATCGGGCTGTCTCCCACATTGGCACAGGTGATCTGCCTGTCAGACAGACACACGGCGGCAAGGGTCGACCCCATTCCATGATATTCCGCCGCACTCTCTCCTTTGGCCCTGACCCGTTCGTTCGTCCTTTTCAAAGCGATTTTCAAGACATTGGCAGCAAAGGACGAATTTTCCTCATATGCGTCATCCGCCAGGAAATTGTGCATATCCTGCAGCGCGTTTTCAAAGCATGTACGGATTCCTTCGGCAGCCAGGAGACTTGCCGTATCACCGGCTTTGTGTCCTCCCATTCCATCCGCCACAAGGAACAATCCGATCTTTGGATCCAGAAGAAAAGTATCCTGATTCACCCGCCTCTTTTTCCCGATATGGGTTTTTCCGAAAACCTCATATTCTGATTCCGGCATGGCGGAAAGGCCGGTTCGGGATATGGTGCCGGTGTTATGCGTGCTCATTCCCTGTTCAGTTCTTTAGGCCCGAAAAGATCAGGCTCTTGATCCGCTGTTTCATCGGTGGCTTCGTCACCCACCGGTTTATCAGGGGATTCGTCTCCCTTGGTTTCCCCGGCCGGGCTGTTATTACCTGTTTCACCGGGCGGTTCTTTTTTCGGCTTGTTTTCTTTTTCGGTTTCAGCGGCTTTGTTTTCGTCCGCCATCGGTTTCGGTTTTTCAGAAGCCTCCGGTTTTCCGGCAAATGAACCGATAAAATCTTTGGGCATGGGAATGGAGGTTTTCAGCTTTTCAACGGGGATTCTGACTTTTTCTCCCTTCTGAAGATTGTGGGGATCAAGTTCGGGATTGAGGTCTGCCAGAGGTTTCCAGTCATCAATACGGCCAATATACCACTTGGCGATAATTGACAGGGTTTCCCCCTTCCACCGGATCAGGTGCACCAGAAACTCCGGTTTGTTTTCCTCCTTTTCAACCGAGCTTTCCGGTGGTTTTTCCTTCCGGGCGGATGCTTCAGACTTTTCGTTCCATGGAAAACGCTCCCAGTTCTTGATCTTGCGGAATTCCGTCACACAACCACTGTTGAGCAAAAGACTCAGCAGACAGAAAAAGAAAATCGCCGTGCGAAAAAAGCGGTTACCGATCATGCCCCGTTTTTCCCCTTTTTTTGCACAAGCATCTCCAGATGGCGTTTTGCTTTTTCATTGTCCGGATTGATTGCAAGGGCCTTTTTCAGATTATGGACAGCCGATTTGTTTTTCTTCTGAAAATACTGCATAACCGCAAGATTGTAGAGGGCCTGATCCTTATAGGAAGGGTCGAGGTCCGCTGCACGGGCATACATCTTTTCCGCCTTTTCATACTTTTTCATCCGGGCGTATGCATACCCCATATTGAAAAAAGCGGAATGAGACCCCCCGTTGAGCTCGGTCACATTTTTATACGCATCCACGGCGCGGTCGAACTCTTTCAGACGGATAAAAAGAAGGCCGAGCTGAAAACGGGTTTGCACATTGTCAAGTCCCAGCCGGACGGCATCCATAAAATATGGTTTGACTTTTTCCGGGTTGTTTGGATATTCGGAAGCGAGTGCCTTCAGAGCCTTGAGATAATATTCGGAAATCTTATTCTGAAGGGCCGGGTCCTCTGCAAGGGCTTTTTCAAAAAGGTGCGCAGCTTCTTCGACTTTTCCCAGTTTAAGTACGTCCATGGCTTTTTGAACCTCGTTTTCGGTAAAAACGGAACCGTTGGACATATCCGCCCGCCCTTTCTGCGATGTTATACTCGCATCCGCCTTTTTCTCTGCCACGATCCGGGTGGAGGTATTCTGTGCATCAGGTTTTTCCGTAAATACGGCCGTGAGCGTCAGGAGCAACATCATGACCAGAACCCCGGCGGTGGCGGCATAGGTACCGATGCGCATTTCCCGTATAAAACGCCTGGCAGGCCTCTCCTCCCTGTCCGGGCTGTCAGAGGAAAAATCGGTTTCGGATGAATCCAGCAGAACGGTTTCCCCGGCCGTATCACCCGGTGCCGGAATGTTTTCCGTATGTGCAGCCGGATTCGTATCAGCCCCCCGCTGCATGACCGCCTCTTCCGCAATCATCTCCTCTTTGAAAAGGGTACTCATGATCAGGCTCAGACCGCTCGCCCGGGGCCGCATGGAAAGATCGTCCATGCATTTTTCCAGATCAGCCAGCATCTCACCGCAGGATTGATACCGCCTGTCCGGCTCCTTTTCCAGAGCCCTGTTCAAAATGTTGTACACCTGTTCCGGGAGATTATGTACGGACTCGGGTGAATCAAACCGGCATTCCCTGACCTTGGCCAGGATTTCCATGGTATCCCCTTTAAACATCCGCTGACCGGTCACCAGTTCGTACAGAAGAATCCCTGTGGAAAATACATCCGACCGATGGTCGATGGGCCGTCCGTCCGCCTGTTCAGGAGACATGTAGGCCACTTTCCCCTTTATGGTTCCGATCTGTGTCAGAGTGCTCCGGGCTGCCGCTTTTGCGATGCCGAAATCCACAATCTTGACTTCGCCGTCATAGGTGATCAGAATATTCTGAGGAGTAATATCCCGGTGGATCAGATTGAGAGGATTGCCTTTCAGATCTTTCAGGCTGTGGGCATAGGCAAGCCCGGAACAGATAAGGGAGACGATGTACAGCCTGTATTCCAGATCCAGAGCATTTTCTTTTACTTCCGCCTTGTTGACGACCTGCCTGAGATCCTTGCCTGAAAGGTACTGCATGGCAATAAAATAATTGCCTTCGATGTTCCCGAAATCATAAATCTGGACAATGTTTTTATGATTGAGAAGAGCCGCCAGCTTTGCCTCTACGATAAAGCAGTCGATCAATTCCTTTTCCCCGGCAAGATGGGGAAGGATCATCTTAATGGCGATCAGTTTTTCAAACCCTTCCACCCCGGTCAGTTTGCCCTGGTACAACTCGGCCCAGCCCCCTGTGGCGATTTTGTCCAGGAGATAATATTTACCGAAACGTACGGGCTGAAACAGAGTCATATAATGAAATCGCTGCTATACGGTTAAAAACTGTTGTTAAATTTGAAATTGTAAATTAATAAGGCAGGCCCAAAAAGTCAAGAATATTTCAGATATTGACAGGCCAGGCCGCTTAGAAGAACTTTGAATTTGTTAAACGTCTGATTTTTCCGTCAAATGAATGGAGGCGGCTTCCGGACTCGAACCGGAGATTAACGGCTTTGCAGGCCGTCGCCTTACCACTTGGCCAAGCCGCCTGATTGATGATACGTGCAGGGAGGAGATGGAGCGGGAAACGGGATTTGAACCCGCGACTTCGACCTTGGCAAGGTCGCACTCTACCACTGAGTTATTCCCGCTCAGTCTGTCGTTCAAACAAGCACAATGTATATATGTTCACCACTTCTTTGTCAATATGAAAAATTAAAATCCCAGAATTTTTTTGGACTGCATGAAATAATCCACACCGGACCAGAGGGTGAAAATCAGGGCGCCATACAGCAGCACCGTTCCTATACCACTGAAATTGATGCCCAGATAGCTGTAATGAAGGAGTAACGGAATAACAGCGGCAATCTGGAACCCGGTCTTGAGCTTTCCGAGCATGCTGGCGGCCGCATCCTGCCCGTGCTCGACCATGATGCTCCTCAGCCCGGTCACGGCAATCTCCCTTCCGATGATCACACAGGCTATCCAGCCGGGCATGAATCCGAGCTCCACCAGCATCACAAAAGCGGTTGAAATCAAAAGCTTATCCGCCAGGGGATCCAGCATCTTGCCCAGGGTGGAGACAAGCTCGTACTTGCGGGCGATATAACCGTCAAAATAATCGGTTATGGAAGCGGCGGCAAACAGGAGGCTTGCCAGAAACGTGGTTATTCTTGTTTCAAACATGAGCAGCACGATCAGCACTGGAACGGCCAGAACCCTCGAGACCGTCATGAAGTTGGGGTTGAGTGCGGCATCCTTGATCTTTTTTGGAAAAGACATGATTTTGGGTCCCTGTTTCTTTATTCCGTTACACCTGAAAACACCGGTATTTTGTTACGCCTTTTTCTCCCAGTCTTTCATGAACGCATCAATACCCTTGTCCGTCATGTGGTGGGAGGCAAGCTTGTTCAGGACTTTATAGGGAATTGTGGCGATATCCGCCCCGATCATGGCCGTTGTCTTGACATGGAGAGCGCTTCTCACACTTGCCACGATCACCTCGGTGCTGAACCCGTAATTCTGGTAAATCTGAACGATGTCCTCCACCAGATCCATCCCGTTTTCGGCCAGATCATCGAGCCTTCCCACAAACGGACTTACGTAGGATGCCCCGGCCTTGGCAGCCATCAGGGCCTGCAATGCAGAAAACACCAGGGTTACATTGGTCTGTATTCCTTCCATGGAAAGGGTCTTTACCGCTTTCAGTCCCTCGGTGGTCATGGGAATTTTTACCGCAATGTTGTCACTGATTTTCGCAAGTTCCCGGGCCTCGCCGATCATCCCTTCATAATCCAGGCTGATCACCTCGGCACTCACCGGACCTTTGACGATGCCGGCAATCTCTTTTATGATATCAAGAAACTCGCCCTCTTCCTTTGCGATCAGGGACGGGTTGGTGGTGACGCCGTCCACCATCCCCATGCTGTTGGCATCCTTGATCTCTTCGATATTTGCGGTATCTATAAAAAACTTCAATTCATTCCTCCCTCAACGGTATAATTTTCTGATTCTCTTTGTCATTCATTTCACGTAAAAATTCATCCGGTGTTTTTTGAAATACCGGGTGCGGAACATCCCTGTCTATATCACAAAGCGGCTGTAATACAAAATACCTTTTGTGCATTCTCGGGTGAGGGATCTCGAGCCCCTCCTCTTTCAATATCTGATCGGCATAATACACGATGTCCAGATCGATGACCCGTGGCCCGAACCGGACCGATTTTTCGTGCCGGCCCATTTTCGTCTCAATGCCTTTCAAAAGGGACAGAAGCTCACGGGGCAAAAGGCCGGTTTCAACTTTGAGGACCGCATTCACGAACCAGTCCTGGTCGGTATAATCCACGGGTTCCGTCATATAAAACGGGGATACGGCCGTCACGGTGACGGATTCGGATTGATCCAACGCATCCGCCGCCCGGGTAAGGTTGCTCTCCCGGTCCCCGATATTGGAGCCGATGGAAATATATACGGGGCCGGCGGTTTCCAT
>JAIPEK010000115.1 GCA_021737205.1 Desulfarculaceae bacterium | reverse complement strand
ATCGTTTTTTCCTTCAAATTGACAATCGCCATAATCAGGCTCCAATCAGTGAAGTGATCTCGTTTTGAATATTTTCGATTTTAAGTCTGAGCAGCCCAAGGGAAAGGTAGGGTTTAAAAAGGACGATCATTAAGATATCCGGCGTAATTTTGGCAAAATGGATATTTTCATTGTTTCCCCTGTGAAACAGCAATGAAAAATTGTCCTCGTTGATAAGGGTGGCGATTTCCTTGGTTGCCGCATAATTGGCTGCGGAAAGCACGGCAAGTGTGTCTCCGTCGAAATTTTCCTCGCCGATCTTGAAAAGGAGGTTGCCCCCCATATCCGTGAGTAATGCATAAGTTGCGCCTGATTCATCTATGAACCTGCGTAAGACTTCTTCAACTTTATCAGCACTTTCTTCGTTGATAATCGTGTTCATGATTTCCTCGATATCTCTTTTGTTTTAAGTCTATGATGTCAATTATAAGGTATATATAAGTCCCAGACCCTAACCGGATGCATTATCAAAGCCCTTGTGGGATGTCAAGCACAAAAACTGCGACGAATCCTCAGCCGGCCTTACCGGTACCTGTTCAGGATGGCGTCAAACTCCCCGCTTGCCTTGACCGTATCAAGCGCCTGCTGGAAGCGGTTGACCACATCATCCTCCACTTTTTTGTTAAACGCATAATACAGGTCTCCTTCCTGGATCGTGTATGCGGACGTATACTCATAACTGTTAAAACCGTACAGTCCGAGCATCCACATGGCGACGTGTTTTCCGTATGCCATCGCATCGACGTTGTTGCGGTGCAGATCCATGATGCAAAGCCCGGGAAACGGTCTTTCAATCATGTTGTCATCTGGGACACCGGCAGACTGGAGCATCTGCTGCGCCACGTCATCATGAACGACCGTTACTTTGAGATTTTTTTTCATGATGTCGTTTATATCGGTAATGGTAATGCCGTTGGCTTTTTTTACAATCAGGCAGAACTGGTTGGAGGCGATCGGGCCGGCCCATTTGAAAAGATTTTCCCGTTTTTCGGTCCGGGTGGTGGAAAACAGCATGTTCCCGGGCTGGTTCTTGGTCTGCTGATACACTTTCGACCACTGCCCGAGCTGAATGTCGGATCTTTCAAGGCCGGAGCCCATTTCATCTGTGACTTCAAGCAGAAGATCAACGGATATCCCTTTGGTTCGATTTTCTTCTTCATAGTTGAACGGGGGATAATATTCGGTGAGTACGTTCAGGTCGTCGAAACCGTCCGCTGATGCACCGGTTGTTCCCAGCAGGGAAAATACCAGGAAAACCGCCGTGAATATTCTTTTGTACATAATCAAATCTTCCTTTCTGTTTCGGTTAAACAATCCATATAAAAAAAACGAAATGATTTTATATCAAAATGGTACCCGGTTCGCAAGTGAAGGAATTGAATTTATCCGCCCTTTCTTGTGGCCTGTTTAAAGGACCGGGTCTGCCGGGCGATAATGCCGGCAAGGTCGGCGGAATCCGCGTTTTCTTCAATGGTTTTTTCAAAGGCGCTGCCGATGACCACGCCGTCGGAAAAAGCCGCTACCTCCCGCACATGTTCGGGGGTGGAAATACCGAACCCGGTGCATACCGGAAGGCGGGTGTGTTTTTTAAGCATTTTTGCCTTTTCTGCGGTCAGCCCGGTTTCCAGGCCCTTTCCGCCTGTGACGCCGGTCATGGAAATCAGGTACAGAAAACCGGAGCCTTTTTCCGCGATCATTTTCATGCGGTTTTCGTCTGTTGTGGGGGCGATAAGATGAATCAGGCAAAAATCCCCGTTTTTGAAATAACAGGTCAACTCATCAGATTCCTCCACAGGCAAATCAACCACAAGAACGCCGTCCGCTCCGGCTTCGACTGACCTTTCGTAAAAATCGGCCGAAGGGAACCGAAAGATGAGATTGTAGTAGGTGAAGAGAATAATGGGTATATCATACGAGGCTTTGAGCCGCTGTGTCATATCAAGAACTTTGGAAATTGTAACGCCGTTTTTCAGCGCCCTCATTGAAGATCTTTGTATAACCGGGCCGTCTGCAGTCGGATCTGAAAACGGGATGCCCAGTTCCAGCACATCCAGTCCGGATTCAATCATTGCGCAAAGGAGATCAAAGGACTTGTCCATATCCGGGTCCCCCGCACTGACGAATCCCACAAGGGCTTTTTCCTGTTTTTCTTTGAGTTCTCTGAATTTACGTTCAATCGGTGTCACGGTGATTCGCTCCTTTGGGCTGGATATAGTTGAAAACGGTTCCAAGATCTTTGTCCCCGCGGCCGGAAAGATTGATGATCACAACAGCATCTCCGGGCATTGTTTTTGCCTTTTCAAATCCCAGTGAAAGCGCATGCGAACTTTCGAGGGCCGGTATGATTCCCTCGTTTTCACATAAAATTTGAAAAGCCTGCAAAGCCTCATCGTCGGTCACACTGGTGTAGGTTACACGCATTGAGTCCTTCAAAAATGCGTGCTCAGGGCCTACTCCGGGGTAATCGAGTCCGGCTGAAATGGAATGGGCTTCCTGTATCTGTCCGCAATCGTCCTGGAGCACGTAGGATTTGGAGCCGTGAAGAACTCCTTTTGCACCTTCTCCAAGGGTCGCTGCATGCTTTCCGGATTCAACCCCCTGTCCGGCGGCCTCGGCCCCGGCCATTTCAACCGGGTCTTCCAGGAATGGATAAAAAAGGCCCATGGCGTTGGACCCTCCCCCCACACAGGCCACCAAAAGGTCGGGCGGTTTGTTTTCCGCGTCAAGGATCTGCTCTTTGGCTTCCTCTCCGATGATTTTCTGGAATTCACGGACCATCAACGGGTAGGGATGGGGGCCGGCCACTGATCCGATTACGTAGAATGTGTCCTCCACCGTCCCGGTCCAGTATCTCATGGCCTCGTTCATGGCGTCCTTGAGTGTTCCCGTTCCCGAATCCACAGGCACCACCCGGGCGCCCAGAAGCTCCATCCGTTTTACGTTGGGAGCCTGGCGTTCAATGTCTTTTACGCCCATGAAAACCGAGCACTCCATCCGGAACAGGGCTGCTGCCGTGGCGGTTGCGACACCGTGCTGTCCGGCGCCGGTTTCGGCGATCAGCTTTCTTTTTCCGCTGAAATGTGCAAGAAGGGCCTGCCCGATGGTGTTGTTAATCTTGTGCGCCCCGGTATGGGTAAGATCCTCCCGCTTGAGGTAGATTTTCGCCCCGCCGAGCATTTTTGATGTATTGCGTGCATGGTACAACGGGGTAGGGCGGCCTGCATAGGTTTGAAAAAGCCTGGTAAGCTCGCTTTTGAATTCCGGTTTGCGGCGGAAATGTTCGAATTCATCTTTGAGCTGCAAAAGGGCGGTCATCAGGGTTTCCCCGGCATACATGCCGCCGAATTCGCCGAAATGGCCGCCGGAGTCAGGTTGGCCGACTGTTTGATTCATTTCACTCTCCTGTCTCTCTCATATTTGTTTTTTGCATAAATGCTTTTATCTTTTTCAAATCCTTGATTCCAGGGGCGCTTTCCACCCCGGAACTGATATCCGCACCCGCAGCCTTGCTTTTTTCAAGGGCGGACTGCACGTTGTCGGGAGTAAGGCCGCCTGCCACTATAACAGGTGTACGTGTTCGGATCCGGGCTGCATCGGACCAGTTCCATTCTTTCGCGTTTCCGCCGGGAAGAGAGCCTGAACCACATTCGGCAAGAAGATACGAAGCCTTTTGCCAAGCGGGAGCGGATTCTAAAAACGGTGTTTTTCCGGCAAACACCGCCTTGATCACGATAATGCCCTGCCGGGCCAGCTTTGCAACAAGTTCAGGCTTTTCGTTTCCGTGCAGCTGAACCGCCTGCAACGGAATTTTATCTATTTTTCCCATGATCCGATCGTATGTTTCATTGACAAATACGCCGGTTGCAAGGGTTTTCTGTTCCAGCGCACGGGAAATTTCTCTTGCCCGGTCATCGGATACAAATCTCGGGCTTTTTTCAAAAAACACAAGCCCGACCGCATCGGCTCCCATGTCTGCGCAGGCGCGTGCAGCGTCAGGATCGGTAAGTCCGCATATTTTTACAAACGGATGGCTTCCCGCCTGTTTCAGGTTGTGTTCACTCATAAGAGAGCAACTCTTGTATGAAAGATTGCGGATCATCAGAGGTTACAATACTTTCGCCGATCAGGAAATTGTAGATGTTCCTGTTCACGCCGTCCCTGATATCCTTTGCCGACCGGATTCCGCTTGCCTGAACCGGTATATGGCTTTCTGTGAACAACGGAGCGATGCGCCGGGTGACATTGAGGTCGGTTTCCAGGGTGGCAAGATTCCGGTTGTTGACCCCGATCACAACGGCCCCGCACCGGTCCGCAGTTTCCAGTTCATATTCCGAGTTGATTTCCACCAACGGTTCCATGCCGGTTTCCCTTGAAAGGTGGATATAGTCGGAAAGCTGATTCGTCTCAAGCAGCGTGCAGATCAGGAGAATGGAAGAGGCGCCGTGGAAACGTGCTTCATGGATCTGGTATTCATGTATGGTAAAGTCTTTGCGCAGTACCGGCAAATCAGTGGCTTTAGAAGCCGCTTCAAGGTCTTCAAGACTTCCTTTGAAATATTTCTGTTCCGTGAGAACGGAAACGGCGCAGGCACCGCCCTTTGTGTACATTTGTGCAAATGCCGCCGCATCCAGGTCGGGCCGGATATCTCCTTTTGAAGGGGAGGCTTTTTTTATCTCGGCAATGATTCCCGGCTTTTCGCGGCTGCTTTTTTCAAGCGCAGCCCTGAAATCGGCTGCCGGCTGCATTGATTCCGCTTCCCGGCAAATGTCTTTGAGGGGCAGCCTTGCGGCCGAGGCTTGAACTTTTCTTTTTTTGTGTTCCGTCACTTCTTTTAGAAATCCGGTCATACCCATATCAGCCGTTCTCCTGTGTAAATTGGATGAGCTGTTCCAGTTTTTCCAGGGCGCGCTCGGAATCAATCGCCTCTTCGGCAAGCTTGAGGCCCGCCCTGATATTGTCAGCCCGGCCGGCTGCCGCCAGCGCTGCTGCAGCATTGATAACCACGATATCCCGCTTCGGGCCTTTCTCCCCTTTGAGAACCGCACGGGTGATGGCGGCGTTTTTCCCGACATCACCGCCTTTTATCCGTTCCGGGTCTGCATACTCTTCAAAGTACTCAAGGGGGTCCAGTTCATAGGACTTGATCATTCCGTCATTGAGTTCGGTCACACGGGTAGGGGCGGTGGTGGTTATTTCGTCCATACCGTCATGCCCGTGAACCACAAACGCCCGGCGCGCCCCCAGAAGTTTCAGGGTGGCGGCGAACATTTCGGTTAGTTCGGGCGCGTATACCCCGAGGAGCTGGCAG
This sequence comes from Desulfarculaceae bacterium, assembly GCA_021737205.1. Classification (GTDB taxonomy): domain Bacteria; phylum Desulfobacterota; class Desulfobacteria; order Desulfobacterales; family Desulfobacteraceae; genus JAIPEK01. Next base: position 1,676 of record JAIPEK010000115.1, on the reverse strand, counting down.
CGGGCCGCCGCCGGGTTGGTCAGGGGGCCTAACATGTTGAAAATGCTCCTGATGCCAACCTCTTTTCTGGCCCCGGCTGCATGCCTCATGGAACCGTGAAACCTCGGGGCGAACAGAAACCCGATTCCCAGTTCGTTTACTGCCTCCTCCACGATTTCCGGGTCCGTGTCGATCTTGACTCCCAGGTGCTCTAAAAGATCGGCACTGCCGCACTGGCTGGAAACACTGCGGTTCCCGTGTTTGGCCACGGTTACGCCACATCCGGCCACCACAAACGCACAGGTCGTGGAGATGTTGAACGTACCAGTGGCATCCCCGCCGGTTCCGCAGGTGTCCACAACCGTGCCTTCGGCGGCCTGGATCCGCTCCGCCTTGGTTCTCATGGCCCTTGCCGCGCCTGCCAGTTCCTCGAATGTTTCCTTTTTGGCTGAAAGGGCGGCCATGAACGCTCCGATTTGGGAATCGGTAATCCGGCCGGAAAAGATCTCACTCATCATGAAGGTCATGTTTTCCCGGTCCAGGTTCTCTCCGGATATGATCCGTTTGAGTTGTGTGGTGAATTCCATGTCAGACTCCTTTGATAAAGTTCCGTATCAGCCGCTTGCCGACCGTGGTCATGAAGGATTCCGGGTGGAACTGGACTCCCTGGGTCGGATGCTCCCTGTGTCTCAGCCCCATGATTTCCCCGTCTTCGGTTTCCGCCGTGACCGCAAGGCATGATGGCAGATTCTCCCGGGATACGGCCAGGGAATGGTACCGCATCACGGAGAACGGTGTTTTGATACCGGTGTATATATGTGCTCCGTCGGTGGTAATGGCGGAGGTTTTGCCGTGCATGATCCGTTTGGCATGGATGATGCCGCAGCCGAAAGAAGCCGCTATGACCTGGTGTCCCAGGCATACCCCCAGGATGGGAATCCGGCCGGAAAACCGTTGAACGACCTCCATGGAAATCCCTGCGCCTTCGGGCCGGCCGGGCCCCGGGGAAATTACGAGGGTGTCCGGGGAAAGCTTTTCAAGCTTTTCAAGATCAGTCTCGTCGTTTCTGAATACCTCAACTTCTGATCCGGTCTGAAGAATATAATGTACCAGGTTGAACGTAAACGAATCGTAATTGTCAATCACCGCTGTTAACATGATGTTCCTCCGTGACTTCCGGCAGCGAGTTTTAATGCCGCCTCCACGCTTTTGGCCTTGCTGAAGCATTCTGCAAGTTCCTTTTCCGGGTCCGAGTCGTACACAATCCCCGCTCCTGCCTGCACGGTGAGTTTGTCCCGGGCCATGACCGCCGTGCGGATGATGATGGCCAGATCCATGTTTCCGGAAAATGAAATATACCCGGCAGCTCCCCCGTAAGCGCCTCTCGGTGTGGGTTCCAGGGATGCAAGAATCTCCATGGCCCTGATTTTGGGGGCGCCGGACAAGGTACCTGCGGGAAATGTCGCTTTCAAAAGATCGAATGCGTCCAGCTGAGGTTTCATATCGCATACAATATTGGAAACCAGGTGCATAACATGGGAGTACCGTTCGATGAACATGGTGTCGGTGACTTGCACTGAGCCGGCCCGGGCCACCCGTCCCAGGTCGTTTCTGCCCAGGTCCACCAGCATCACGTGCTCGGCTTTTTCCTTTTCATCATTGAGCAGCTCGTCCGCAAGCAGCCGGTCCTCCTGCTC
>JAIPEK010000114.1 GCA_021737205.1 Desulfarculaceae bacterium | reverse complement strand
AATCCAAAGGCCTTTTTTGCTTTTTCCCGGTCCTCATAGGCGGTGGCGCTGAGTTTCAGCCCGTTGATGTTGACCGAATTCGGGGAGCTGTCCGGCAGGCTCACCGGCTGAACCCGATCCTGATAAGCGCAGGAAACAAGGCCCGGTATCAGGAAAATGAATAAACACATTGTGATTTTTTGACACATTGTTCTGTATCTCATGGTGAATTGTCCAATTTTTATCATTGAAGGATGATGGTTTTGTTGCAACCTCTTTTTCAATACCACTTATGCCCGGAAGGGCGCAACAAATGATGAAAGATCACCATGAAGAGCATGAAGGTCATGAAGATTTTGCTTCAGTTCCTTCATGGCCTTCATGGTAAAAAATGTTGTTCTTTCATATAAAAAACAATTATACAAGACCATTCACAAACTGCAACAGCCAAAACGAATATTACAGTTTGACAACCTGGAGATTTCCCCAAAGCCCGATATGTTTGCCTTTGATAATGGCAAGCCCCTCAACGCCGGGGATGGTTTTGCCTTTTTCGATCACCTTGTCGATATCCCTTTCTTTGTGCACCATGTTGCACAGACCCGTGGCTGCTGCATCGGCAAGGGGAGTGGAGCCGGACAGAACAGTGACGGCGTCGGCTTTCCCAAAACTTTTTGAATGCCCCAGGGTCCCGGAGGAAGTGCACAGGGCGAACGGTACCTCGCGTTTTTTAATGAGGATGCCGGTTTTCATGCTAAGCGGTGATTTTCCGGCGTGGATGGTACAGACGGTATCCGTATCCGACCGGATAAAGATATCACCGCCGTTTTCCACGATGGCCCGGCCGGTAAGATCCAGAAGATTTCCGCCCGCATATTCGGCGACTGCTCCTGCAATGGCCGCCATGGGACCGGTTCCCGCCGCCTGTCCGGCCCGGATCATGTCATTGATCAAAGCCGGCGCGAACGGGTCCTCAGGCAACGGTGTCAAGGATGCTGCAAATTGAGGATACTCCCGGATATAGGATTCGATCCGGTTTCTGCACGAAAGGACGGCCCGTGTGGCCGGCTCGGTCAGGTCCGAATCGGCCTGGATGTGAAGATTGGTCTCTTTTACGGTGACAGTGAAGGAGACCAGTCCTTCTTTCAATGCGCGGGATCTGTATCTCCGGTTTTCAAACATGGTGTATCGGATCGGGCCTCATGTGTTGAGGGGCTTTCGCAACAAGCGAGGAGTCGGTCATGGAGGATATAAAATCGGTGACGATCCGGGCATGGGACTGCTCTTTTCGATAGCTGTCCGGCATGTGATCGAGAAACTCGGTGAAAACATCGGATGTAGAGTTTTCTTTGGCAATGTCGTTCAGGTAGGTCTCGAAAAGATACACGAATATATTACCGGTGCCTTTCAGGTGTTGTTTGATCTTCGGGTTTTTATAGATGTTTTCGTAGTTGAATTTCTTGAGTGTCAGCAGGGCATGGGATGCCTTTTCGGAAAACGTGACATACGGCTGTCTCATGCTGTTGGAAATGATGTCCGTGACCAGGTTGTACACGATGGTGCCGTTGGTCTCGCCGAGAATGCGCCGCACATCCTCCGGGAGTTCGTCCCTGCCGATCAGACCCAGCCGTACGGCGTCTTCCATGTCTCTGCCTACATAACTGATGGTGTCGGCCATCCGGACCACGCATCCTTCCATGGTCATCGGGGTCGAGTCGGGCCGTTTTTCCGTCTCCATTCTTTGAATCATCCGGTCAAAATCTTCAAATGTGCGGTTCATATCCGGTTTCAGCTCTGTGGAGTGGACTTCTCCGTTGTGACATACAATGGCGTCAAGGGTCTGAAGACTCAGGTTCCATCCCCGGCCGCTGCGTTCGATCATCTCCAGAAACCGGATGCTCTGCAGATTGTGGTGGAAGTAGCCGCAGCCGTGCTGTTCCGTGAGTTCGGACAGGCACTGTTCCCCGTCGTGGCCGAATGGCGGATGGCCGATGTCGTGGCCCAGGCTTGCCGCCTCGATGAGGTCCTCGTTGAGTCCCAGGTATCGGCCGATGGTTCTTGCAATCCTGGAAAGCAGCTGTACATGAACGATCCTGTAGGTAAGATGGGTGTTCTGGATCAGCGAGAAAACCTGGGTTTTGTCGATATACCGGGTGTAGGCAAGGGAGTTGAGTATCCGGTCGGCATCCTTGCTGAATCCCTGCCGGTATCCGGGCCGGGTTCCCGGATCGGAAGGGGTCCGCCGGATGGTTTTTTCACTTAATGCGGCAAGGGGAGAGAAGAATTCTTTTTCCCTCAGGTTCAAAAAATCTTTCATCTCCCGTATTTTTTCCACCATGGTCGTTACAGCCTGCTTGTCAGGTTGTCCACGATCCGGTTGAAGGCTTCCGCGAACCGGGAATCGGATTTATTGAGCATGAGCGGCTCTCCTGCATCCCCGGAACGGACCACCTCGGTGTCGAACGGGATGTCGCCGAGGAAATTGATGCCCATTTTTTCCGCGGTGGTCTTTCCGCCGCCTGTTTTAAAAAGGTCGACCGGTTCGTTGCAGTGCGGGCAGATGAAAGAGGACATGTTTTCCACAATGCCCATGATTTCCATTTTAACGGTTCTGCAGAATGAAATGGATTTGCGGATATCTGCAAGCGCCACTTCCTGGGGGGTGGTCACGATGACACCCTTGGCATCATTGATGGTCTGGGCCACTGAAATCGGTTCATCCCCGGTTCCCGGAGGGGCGTCAATGATGAGAAAATCAAGATCTCCCCAGTCAACGGAGCCGACAAATTGCTGAATCATCCCGGTTTTGGCAGGTCCCCGCCAGATTACCGCCTGGTCCCTGTCCTGCATCAGTCCCTGGATGGAAACGGCGGTCAGGTTGTCCGTCACTTTTTTGGGCAGCAGCTTATGGCTTTCACTCATATCGAGAAGTTCGTTCATCCCGAGCATGTGGCCGATGGACGGTCCATGGAGGTCCACATCCATAAGACCGGTTTTAAACCCCTTGTTGGCCAGACATACGGCAAGGTTTACAGATACGCTGCTCTTGCCGACCCCGCCTTTACCGCTCAAAACCACCAGCTTGTTTTTGATGCGCGACAGGCTGTCCTTGATCATCTGCTCCTGCTGTTTCTGCTTGTCTTCCCGGCTTTCCTGTGACGGGCAGCCTCCGCCCTGTTTTCTTGCCTGTTCTACATTCTCGTGAATCATTCTATATTCGATCTCCTATACTTGGAAGTTAAATGGTCATTTGATAAAATTGTCATTCTCCCGCCTTTGTCAAGTTGAATACCGAATCTTTAACATCCGGATTCTTCTGAAAACTATGAATCCGGAACACCAGGGATTCTCCGGATTCATTCGCGATGGTCAGCCTTGTAAAAATACCGCAGGAGCTGAATTTTTTAAACTCGGCAAACCGGAGTCGATAAGTCAGCTGTTCCGGGCTTTTCAGAAAACCGTATTCCCGGATCCGCCCGTCGGGCTCCATAACCAGCCGCTGTGTTCTGTTATCGGAACGGCTGCGCAGCAGGATCAAACGGTTCCTTTTTTTACTGCCGTTGTCTTCAAACCGGGCATGGTCAAAAGGTTTGACCGGAATTTTCCCGGTCAGCACCGAGATGATGTCGTTTATTCTCACCGGCACGGAAAGAACTCTTTCAAGGGATGGGTTATCGGTTTTGTAGGTTTTCAGTGTGTGTTGCCCCGTATGGGAATAGAGCGTGATCCGGTTTTTATTGAACAGCAGGGTTTCCACCGGGATACCGGAACTGATGAGGGTGATTCGCGCCTGGTCCGGAGACTTTGCCGCCCAGGCGATCCGGTACCGGACCCGCCTGTTTTTTTTCTCGATTGTTAAAAAGCCCGTTCCCTTTGAAGCCTTGATTTTCCGGTTGAAACCGCGAAGCCGGTCTGCGGTTTCAAGGGCTTCTTTGTCGCTTTTATAGGTCTGCTGCGGCTTGATGGAGGCACACCCGGAATACACCAGCGCCGCCAGGAGGAAAAATATAACCGGGGAGACTGGATTATTCCGTTTCTTCAGCATTATGCGTTTGTTCCAGATCCCGGATTTTTTTCTTTATTTTGCCCTGCTCACTTTCCTCGGCATTTTCCAGCGCTTTCCTGTACATCTCAAGGGCCTTGTCAAGTTTGTTCTCATGTTTCAGGGAATCGGCCAGATGTTCGGTGATGACGGGGTCATAATCGGTGAGCTTTGCCGCTTTTTCCAGAACAGGCGTGGCCCTGGAGAAAAGTCCCTTTTTGTAGTATACCCATCCGAGGCTGTCCGTGATGTACCCGTCATCCGGCTTGAGCTCCAGGGCCTTTTTGATCAGTTGTTCCGCCTTGTCCAGCCGGATTCCCAGGTCCGCGTAGGTGTATCCCAGATAGTTGAGCGCGTCCGCATTTTCCGGCTCAAGCTCGATGACTTTTTTCATGGACTCAATGCATTCCTCTTTTTTTCCTGCATTGTCCCGGGCCACTGCCAGGCTGAACAACAGGTCTGCATTGTCCCCGCTCAGGGAAATGCCTTTTTTGAGAATCGAAATGCTTTTGTCATATTCTTCCAGCTTTTTGTAGAACGATCCGAGATAGGTGATGATGTCGATATCTTCGGGCATTCGTTCATGAAGTTTTTCAAGGGTGGTGACGGCCTTTTGTGTCCGGTCGGTCTTACTGTACAGCAATGCGGTCTGGAGCCTGCTCTTTTTATAATACCGGGATCCGGGGGTGACTTTCGAAAAATGATGGATCGCCTTGCTGAACTGTTTGAGGGAGTCGTATGCCCACCCGGCAAAAAAGTGAAGGCCGGGATTTTCCGGCGCTCCTTCAAGCATATGAGAGAAAAGGATGGACGCATCCTTGTACTGTTCTCCGTTGATATATTCATCCACGGCCAGCATAAGGATTCTTTTGTTTTTCGAGGCCTCTTCGCCCAGCCGGATGAAGATCTGTTCCGCACGCTTTCTGTCTCCATGTTCGAACAGGTGGAGAGCAAGCGCCATGGAGGCTTTTTTGTTGTTTTTGTCAAGGGATAGGATCCGGTTATACTGTTCCGTGATTTCCTCGTCCGTGTTCAGCTCATCGTTTTTGCGGGCCTTGTATACATTTATGAGCTGGAGTCTCGGTTCCACAAGATCCGGCCGTATTTCAACGGTTTTTAAAAACTCTTTTTCCGCATAGTTCAGGTTCTGACGGATCAGATGGATTTTGCCGAGATAAAAATGGGCCACATAGGAGTCTGGCCATTTTTCCGCCATGGTGGTATAGAGAGTGAAGGCTTCGGCGTGCTTTTCCGCTTTCATGTAGAGGTTGCCAAGGGTCAGGTAACTGTCCTTGTCGTCCGGTGCAAGATCGATGATTTTCTGGTAGATGTTTTCCGCTTCTTCCTGCTTGTCCAGGGTGAGTTTGAGCTTGGCCAGGATCTTCAGTGCGTCAGTGTCGTGGGGTCGCTTGCCGACAAGCTCCTGTGCCGTGGCAACCGCCATTTCTGATTGGTCCATGGTCAGGTACAGGCGGATCATTTCCTTTTTGAGATATTTGGAGTCGGGGTCGATTTCAATGGCTTTTTTCAGCGTCTTTTCCGCTTTTTCATAATCCTCCCGGTCGGCGTGGGTACGGAAACGCATGTAATAATAATAGGAGGACCGCATATTTTCTTCCGATTTTGCCGTTGTTGTGCTTAGGTCTTTGGAGGGCTCGGACGCCGGTTCCGGTTTGACACCGGCACAGCCTGTGATCAAAACAAAGAGCAAACATGGCAAAAATGTGGCGGAAATAATGAAATTTTTCATGGAGAACTGCCTTTGAAGATGGGGTTCAGGTTTATTGATAGTCGTTTTCAAGAATTTCAAAATCAGGCATATCTTTTTTGAAGAATGCTTTCATCTTTTTGATGATGTTGTTTTCAATCTGGCGTATTCGCTCCCTGCTGATGGCGTATTCTTCGCCGATTTGCTGCAGGGTCTCCGGAGAGTCCGAGAAAATTCTTCTGTTGAATATGTCAAGTTCCCTTTCGTTGAGGGTTTTTTTGAATTCATCCACTTTTTCATGAAGGATGTCTTCAATTTCCTTCTGGGCGAACTCATCCTCGGTGGAGTCCTGATCCGTATTGATGAAATCGATCCGTTCCGTATCCGAGTCATCCTTTAAAGGCTCATCAAGAGAGAGATCCCAGTTGTCCAGACGCTGATCCATATCCGTGATTTCCTGCTCGGTGACTCCGAGTTTTTCGGACAGAAGTTTGGGCTTTGGCTCGAACCCCTGCTCAATGAGTTTCTGTTTTTCCTTTTTCAGCCGGAAAAACAGCTTGCGCTGACCCTGGGTCGTACCGATCTTGACCATTCTCCAATTGTCCATGATAAATTTGAGAATATAGGCCTTGATCCAGAAAGAGGCGTAGTATGAAAATTTCACGTTTTTGTACGGATTGAATTTTTTGACGGCCTGCACAAGACCGATATTCCCTTCCTGAATCAGGTCCAGAAGGTTCTGCATCCAGATTCGCTGGAATTCAAGGGCGATTTTCACCACCAGCCGAAGGTTGGAAGTGGTCATGATGTAGGCGGCTTCCTGATCGTTGTCCTCCTGAATCCGTTTACCGAGATCGATCTCTTCCTCACGTGTCAGAAGTCTGTGGCGCTTGATTTCCGCCAGATAGCTCTGGACCGGATCGGATTTGACAAGGGCTTTGACCTGGGAGGGATTGTTTTCACCACCGTTTTCAAGAAAGTCTTTTCGGGTGGATTTCCTGGAAGTTCCCTCCGTTTCATTTGTTTCTTTTTTCATATAAATGACACCCTGCTTTTGTATGCGTGTTCAGTCAAAATCATGTATAACGAATGGTCCAGTATAACATATAATAACAATTTTTCGATTTAAAATTTAAAAAATTTAATTTTCAATGGACATCCATATCAGAATTTGCTATATAACTCTTTTTATTGCGCCTGTAGCTCAGTCGGATAGAGCAACGGACTTCTAATCCGTAGGTCGCGTGTTCGAATCGCGCCAGTCGCGCCACGAATATCAAGGGTTTCGGCTTTTCGCCGGAGCCCTTTTGTTTTTAGTATTGCGCTTTTAAATTCCACCACTCTATCAAACCTGTT
>JAIPEK010000113.1 GCA_021737205.1 Desulfarculaceae bacterium | reverse complement strand
TAATCCGTTTTCTGGAGTTTTTCCAGGTTTTCCCTGGCAAAATCGAGTCCGGGATCTATGGCAAGTGCGATTTCATAGTACTGTTTTGCCTTTTCCACATCCCCCAGCTCCCGATAGTTGGACCCGATGCTGGCATGGTCGATGGCCGACCCAGGGTCCAGCCGGATCACCTCTTTAAAACATAGGATCGATTCCTCGTGCCGTTTGAGCATGAAGTTGCAGAATCCCATGAGATTGTGAATGTCGGTGCGTTCACTGTCCGCTTCAAGCCCTTTGGAAAGCACCTGAAGCGCCCGCTCGTATTCGCCCGCCTCCTTCAGGCAGACACCGGTGTACGAGCAGATGCTGGGAATGTCCTGGGCCGATGGTTCGAGTTCCATGGCCTTTTCCAGATGGGACAGGGCGTGTTCCGGATCGCCTGACGAAAGGCGGCACAGTCCCAGGAAAAATTCGGTATAGTATTGGTCCGGTATCATTTCGGCCATTTTCACAAGCTTTTCATAGGCCTTTTCAGGCGGATGGTTTTCAAATATGTACCGTGCCGTGAACATGGCCACGCTGCTGTTTTCCGCCCTCTCTCTGAAGCGGGTGCCGGGGATGATGCAGTAAAAAGCGGGAATGCCGAGTTTCGGGTCCGTGGTCTCGATAACGAAAAGGTCCATCCCGTTTTGTTCAAGGGCTTGGATGATCTCCGTCACTTCCTCTTTGATGTTGCGGCTGGAGATGTCCGGTAGAGTGGAGAGATCCACAGGGCCGGAGGATTTTTCAACGAACTTTTCCGCCTCATCTATGCTTTGGAACTTGGGAAGTCCGGATGCCACGTAACTGGAGGCGGTATTGAAATCCCCGGCAAGCTGGGCGACTTCCGTGAGCGCCCGACTGAAGGCTTTGTCCGGGCTCGGTGCGGTGCCGGCGGTCCATACGATTTCACTTTCTCCCGGGAAAGTGGCCGGGTCCCAGGCAACCGCCCCGACCGTGGGGACGCCCATCTCGAGTGTGAAGTCCTGGATGGTAACCTGAATTCCGTTGCCGCTGAACTTCCGGATCAGTTCGCGTGTCTCCCCGCTCTGGGCGGAGGAAGGGTCGATCCGCGGCAGAGAGGGCATTTTTTTTGACACGATGTCGCACACATGGCGTTCTACAAGCTCACACGCGCCCTGGCAGACGGCTTCCTCATTGCAGTTCCCGGCAGAAGTGCCGTTGAATTCATTGATCATAAAAAACCAGTCCACAGGGACCAGAACTTCTTTGTACTTTGACAGGTTGTACGCCTTTGCCCACCGGAACTCGATGTCGGAAAAGATCTGCCTGGATTCGGCATAAAACGCCGATTTTTCGTCATGGACGGACCGGGCGATGTCCCCGAAATCCATGGCCCGGTCTTCCAGGTTGGCATACGTGTCTGTGATGAAATTGTCCGGGTTTTCAAGGAACGAATAGATGCTGAAGCGTTCGGCAAGCTCCATCACGGCACTTGCTTTTGCAAGTTCCGGGGTCGCCCCCTTGCCCATCTGTTTCCGGGTGCCGGTCAGGGAAAGGGCGTCCGGTCCGCACGTACTGAAGTAGACCGGGATGTCGAGCCTTCCGTTGTCGATCCGTGTCGCGTCTTCAAGGATCTCGAGATCCGCGGATTCGGATTGTTGTGTAAACAGTCGGATGGTTTCTTCCGCAGACAGCGTTTTGTCAGAAGTGGTTCGTGAATCCTTGTACGCCGGGTTCAGTTTGAATTTCATATTCATTTACAGGGCCTTTATAATAATCAATTGACATTAATATTTTGGTTTGATATCTTTATAAGATTGGTATTTTTGCGCAGATGGCATTGTTATTAAAATCCGAAACATATAATATTAAACCGGTATTTGCAAGGATATTTTTCAAATGGGCCGTAATGCTGAAGTCACCCGCAAGACAAAAGAAACGGATATTTCTGTAAAAATAGACCTTGACGGTACGGGCACCTCTGATATCTCCACTTCCATTCCTTTTTTCGATCACATGCTGGATCTGTTTGCGGTTCACGGATTCATGGACCTTACCGTGAAAGCGGCCGGAGATATTGATGTGGATTATCATCACACGGTGGAGGATGTCGGTCTTGTTCTCGGAGAGGCGCTGTCAAACGCACTCGGCGACCGCAAGGGAATCTGCCGGTACGGGGAGGCATCCGTTCCCATGGACGAGGCGCTGACCCGGGTCGATGTGGACTTTTCCAACCGCCCCTATCTTGTGTACAATGTACCGGATGATCTGCGGGTCAAAGGAAGTTTTGACGCCTGTCTGGCAAAGGAATTCTTCCGGGCCTTCAGCGTGAAAGGGGGGTTGAATCTCCATGTCAATACCGTGTACGGAGAAAACGAACATCATGTTGTCGAATCGATTTTCAAGGCGTTCGCAAGGGCGGTTAACGCCGCCGTGACCCTTCGGAAGGGACCGGCGGAAACGCTTTCCAGCAAGGGCGCCTTGTAGATTTACGTTGGATATTACCGGGATTTGGAATATATGCTGATTGTACCTGCTGTGGATATCAAACAAGGAAAATGTGTCCGTCTTCTCCAGGGAGAGATGGACAAGGAGACCCTTTATTCGGACAGGCCGGCGGATATGGCCGCCAGATGGGCAGCTGAAGGGGCAACGCTGATCCATGTGGTGGATCTTGACGGCGCTTTTGAAAAAGGGGTGAGAAATCCGGAACCCATAAGGGAAATTGTCCGGGACAGCGGTGTTGACGTGCAGGTGGGCGGCGGCATCCGGGATGCCGAAACCGTGGAAATGTATATGGACATGGGGGTCTCCCGGGTGGTGATCGGAAGTGTGGCACTGTATGACCCCGAATTCGTCAAACGGATCAGCCAACGGTTTCCCGGCCGAATCGTGGTGGGTATTGACGCACGGGACGGAATGGTGGCGGTGGAAGGCTGGAGCCGAACATCAACCATGAGTGCGGCTCAGCTCGCCATGCAGTTTGAATCCAGCGGTGTGTGCGCCATCAATTTTACGGATATTTCAAGGGACGGGATGCAGACAGGACCGAACATCGAGGAAACCGCTTCCCTGGCCGATGCCGTGGATATTCCGGTGTTCGCTTCCGGCGGGGTCTCTTCCCTGGAAGACATCCGGGAACTCAAATCGGTTACAAATGGGAAAATCGCCGGCGTTATTACCGGAAAGGCGCTTTACGAAGGCCGGCTGGATCTTGGAGAAGCGATCAAAATCGCCCGATAAAGTTTGCGTGCGCTTCGTTTGCCTGTAAAAGAGAGCAAGGCGCGTTGACAAATAAAAACAAGTGGTTATATTTTAAAATTTTACCACTGATTTCCAGGCGGGTTTCTTGAATATATGTTTATCCCGGAACAGAAGATCACTGAAATACTGAACAGCGCGGATATTGTGGAAATAATCGGGGAATCCGTTATTTTGAAAAAATCCGGCAGCAATTATACAGGCCTTTGTCCTTTTCATACGGAAAAAACCCCTTCTTTCTCCGTGAGCCCATCCAAGCAGATATTTCATTGTTTCGGCTGCAAGGCCGGGGGTGACGTATTCGCTTTTTTGATGAAACACTACGGCTTAAGTTTTCCCGAAGCGGTGAAAATGGTAGCCGGAAGATACAATATTGTCGTTGAAACCGGGGCTTTGAGTGAGGAGAAAAAACGACAGCTTGACCTCAAGGAAGGCCTGTTCCGGCTGAACCGGAAGGTGATGGCGTATTACCGGGAACTTCTTTCGGATGCGGATACAGGAAAAGGTGCTCGAGCGTATCTCGAGTCCAGGCAGACATCAAAGGAGATCATTGAAAAGTTCCAGCTCGGATTCGCTCCTGACCGGTGGGATACCGTGGTCAACTATTTCCGGAAAATGAAGGTGAAAAAGTCCCTTGCCGAAAACTCTGGGCTGGTGATGCCCAGGAAAAGCGGTACCGGCTACTATGACCGGTTCAGGAACAGACTTGTTTTTCCCATATTCGACATTAACATGCAGGTTGCCGGATTCGGCGGCAGAATCCTGGACGACGGCATGCCCAAGTATCTCAATTCGCCTGAAACCCCGGTCTACAACAAACGGAGGATCCTGTACGGACTGCATGAATCCAGGCCGTATATCCGTCAGAGCGGACGGGTATATATAGTGGAAGGATATTTTGATTTTCTGTCTCTTTTTCAGCACGGCATCCGAAATGCCGCTGCCACGTTGGGCACCGCACTGACAAAAGAGCACGTGAGAATACTCAAAGGCTTTACCTCCCAGGCGGTTCTGGTGTTTGATTCGGATGAAGCCGGGATCAACGCCGCCAAAAAAAGCATCGACTTGTTCGTTAACGAAGGGGTCGCCGTGAAAATCCTGGTGCTGCCAGACGGAAAAGATCCGGATTCGTTCGTGATGGAGCAGGGCGCAGAGGTATTTGAAAAAGAGGCGGAAAATGCGCTGAGCGCGGTCGATTTTTTGACGCGGGTCGCCGTAAAAAAGTACGGCACATCCATTGAGGGGCGAATACGGGTGCTCGAGGAGGTCGTGCCTTTTCTGGCTTCGATGGAAGATTATGCGCTGCGCTCCCTTCATATCAGGGAGATAGCCGAAAATCTGGACATCGATGAAAACGCAGTGATGGAAAAAGTAAAAGAAGGATTCCGGACCGACCGGAAAAAAGGGAATTTGTCCGTTGAAACGGCGGAGACGGAAAAAAGTCTGGATTCGGACAGGCGGGAAAGTCAGGTTTTGAGCATGATGATCCGGTATCCCGGCCTCAGGGATGAGATCAGACAGAGAGGGGTGCTGGATTGTTTTTATTCGGAAAAACTCAAGGCCATAGGAGAAAAAGTGCTTGCCACCGATCCGGATGATGACCATTTTATGAACAGACTGATGACATCCGCTGAAACACAAGAAGAGCGAGAAACCATGGCCGGTCTTGCCATGACCGACACGTTTGAAACGGATGGTGTCGGGGAAAAGGCCGTTGCCCTGATGAATCGGATTGTCAAAATTCGAAAGAAACGGGAAAACCGCCTGACAAAGCAGATCAAACAAGCGGAAAAGAATTGTGACACCGATCCTTTCGAGCTGCTTGCCCAGAAGCAGGAAGAGATCCGGCGTTTGCATGAAAATAAATAACTTTTAGCCTTTGGGGGGCGTATTTATGGCAGAAGGTATTATGGATTCTGGAGAAAATGAAGTGATCGGGAAAGATGAATTCAAGCGGTTGATTGCAAAAGGCAAAAGGGACGGGGTGCTCTCCTATGCCGAAATTAACGAAGCCATTTCCGATGACTTGAAATCTTCTGAACAGATAGATGATATAGTTCTGCAGTTTGAAAAACTCGGAATTGAACTGGTGGAAAAAGACAAGGATAAAAAGAACAAGAGCGGATCTGAATCGGCAGCCAGTGCCGACGATACCGGCGAAACCGGCAGGGGAGGGGATTTAAAATCAAAGAAAAAATCCGAAAAGGATCTTCTTGCCAAAAAAGCCGAACCAGGGGATATGGAATTCGGGTCGGTGACCGATCCGGTGAAGATGTATCTCAAAGAAATGGGTATGGTAACACTTTTGAGCCGGGAAGGGGAAATCGAGATTGCAAAGAAGATCGAGGCGGGAGAGCGGGATATCCTCAAAGCCATGCTCCATACCCCTCTGGCCGTACGGGGGATCATCAATCTCGGGAAGAAAATGGAAGCGGGAAAAATCGGTCCCGGCCAGATCCTGAGGGATATTCATGAAATCGGAGTGGATGTGGACGACACCTCCAAAAAGGAAAAATTTGTCGATACCATCAAGGCGATTGAAAAAGTTCATGAAAAGAATCAGGAAAAGCGGGACCATCTTTTGCGTGAAGAGCTGGATGACGAGAAGGCTCGTGAAGTACGGCTCTTCATCGGCAGCAATACGGACGAGATTTTTGAGCTTTTAAAACAATGGCGATTTGAAAAGAGCATTCTCGAGAAAATTGAAAAACGGATCCGGGAGATGATCAACTGGTTTGACCGGGTGGAGGATCTTTTTACCCGTTGTGCGGGCATGTTCGGTGTTTCCAAGGACGAGATGCTCAAGCGGACCGAAGACGAGGATTCTTTTGTCCAATGGGCGGTCCGGGAGGCCGGCATTACAGAAGAAAGAGCGAGAGTGCTGCATGGCGACATCAAGTCCATGCTGTACCAGATGGTCCTGAAAAACGAAGCCATCAAAGGCGGCGTTTCCCAGCTGCGTGAGGTGGCCCGGGAGATCGACAAGGGAAAAGCAAGGGCGGAACGGGCCAAAAGGGAGCTTGTCAAAGCCAACCTGCGGCTTGTGGTAAGTATTGCCAAGAAGTATACCAACCGGGGGCTGCAGTTTCTCGACCTGATCCAGGAGGGAAATATCGGGCTGATGAAGGCGGTGGAAAAGTTTGAATACCGCAGGGGATACAAATTCAGCACCTATGCCACATGGTGGATCCGGCAGGCCATTACCAGGGCGATTGCGGACCAGGCACGGACCATCCGTATCCCGGTTCATATGATTGAAACCATCAACAAGTTGATCCGGACCTCCCGGTATCTGGTCCAGGAAAACGGAAAAGAACCTTCGCCCGAAGAGATTTCGGAAAAAATGGAAATCCCGCTGGACAAAGTGCGTCGAGTGCTCAAGATCGCAAAGGAGCCTATCTCGCTT
Organism: Desulfarculaceae bacterium; assembly: GCA_021737205.1. Lineage (GTDB taxonomy): Bacteria > Desulfobacterota > Desulfobacteria > Desulfobacterales > Desulfobacteraceae > JAIPEK01. The sequence continues at coordinate 447 of JAIPEK010000113.1, read as the reverse complement.
GAAACACCCATCGGTGAAGAGGAAGACAGTCACCTCGGGGATTTCATAGAGGACAAGAAATTCGCCCTTCCCTCAGAGGCGGCCATTGATTTCAACCTGGCAGAACAGACCCGCAAGATGCTGGCCACGCTGACGCCGAGAGAGGAGAAGGTGCTTCGGATGCGGTTCGGGATCGGGGAAAAGTCCGACCATACCCTCGAAGAGGTGGGCAAGGATTTCACGGTTACCCGGGAGAGGATCCGCCAGATCGAGGCCAAGGCTCTGAGAAAGCTGAGACACCCGACCAGGAGCCGTAAGCTCAAGACGTTTATTGAAAATTAAATCTTGACAGAAACTCGATTCACATATATAGTACTTGAGTTTTGCTGATGGTCATTGGGGCCCATAGCTCAGTTTGGCAGAGCCACCGGCTCATAACCGGTCGGTCCCTGGTTCGATTCCAGGTGG
>JAIPEK010000002.1 GCA_021737205.1 Desulfarculaceae bacterium | reverse complement strand
CTTTGCCTGCAAAATGGTTTTCAAGGAGCGGAACCCGCCGCCGGCATCCCCGGAACAGTCGGCGGGGCCGTAATGATGAATGCCGGGATCCCGTCATGGACCATCTCGGACATACTCGAGTCCATTGAGGTAACAGAGGGCAAAACCGGTTCAACCCGAATGGCAAAAAAAGATCTGGATTTTTCATACCGGCGCCTTTCCGGTATAACCGGCATTGTCACCTGTGTTTCCCTGGTACTTTCCAAAGGAGACAGGAATGCGGTGAAAAAGCGTATATACCTGAATTATATGAAGAAAAAAGCCGCTCAGCCCCTTTTACAAAAGAGTGCCGGCTGCTTTTTTCAAAATCCCGCAACCGGGAAATCGGCTGGTGAACTTATTCAATTGTGCGGGCTGAAGGGAAAGCGGATCGGGGACGCCATGGTCTCTCCCCTTCACGCCAACTTCATCCTGAACGCGGGGTGTGCAACATGCAGGGATATTGTAAGCCTTGGGGAGTTAATTCAAAAAGAGGTTTTCAAGACCTTTTCCGTTGAACTACAGCCGGAGGTTGTCATTAAAAATGAATAAAAAAGCCATGAAAAACCGGTACAAAAGGGAACCGGAGAAAAAAAGAGGCATTCGCTTCAAATGGTCACCGGTTCTCTGTGCGGTCTTTGTTCTGGCCGCCAGCACGGCCCTTGTTTTTCTGCATGATTTCGTTGTACAGATGAACTGTTTTACTGTCGATACCGTTACCGTGGAAGGCAACAGGCAGGTTCCGGAACGGGATATTGTTTCCCTCTCCGGTATCCGGAAAGACTGTTCCGTTCTGTCTGTTAATCTGTTTACCATCGAAAAAAGGCTTTTGACCCATCCCTGGATCCAAAGCGCCGCTGTTGAGCGGAAACTGCCGTCGGGCATCCGGATTCGAGTGAAAGAACAGGAGCCCCTGGCCATTGTAAAAGTTGAAAACCTGGCGGACATCCTCATCAACACCCAGGGAATGCCGTTCAAGGAATACAGCCCGGAAAACGACAACCTGTCGGCATTGCCGGTTATTTCCGGCCTTGAACTGACACGGATCCAGGACCGGTACATGTTTAACGGCCGGCTTTTCAATTCCGTGTTTGACGTATTACAGGAACCGAGCATGACCGGGATCAAACACGTAAAGGCCGACAAAAAAGTAGGGCTTACCGTAACAGGAGAAAAGGATGGTCCTGAAAACGGGTTTTTAACGGAAACTCCGGCAATAGAGCTGAAACTGGGCTTCAATCACTATGCACAAAAATTCGAACTTGCCGAGAAAATCGAAACGTATTTTGAGAACCGCTTTGAACGCAAAATCATAAGTTCCATTGATCTTTTCAATCCGGACCATATCATCGTAAAAACAAAATGGAGGAGCGCAAATTGCAGGGAGACGAAAACATAATAGCAGGCCTGGATATCGGAACAACCAAAGTATGCGCCGTAGTCGGTGAATATTTCAACGACGAGATCAACATAATCGGTGTCGGCTCCCATCCCTCCACAGGACTGCGCAAAGGCTCGGTGATCAATATCGAATCCACGGTCACATCCATCAAAAAGGCGGTTGAAGAGGCTGAACTGATGGCGGGCTGTGAAATCTCCTCCGTATACGTAGGTATTGCGGGCAATCATATCAAAGGGATGAACAGCCACGGGATTATCGCCATCAAGGGGCGGGAGATCACACAGAGCGATGTGGACCGGGTTGTGGATGCGGCAAAGGCCGTCGCCATTCCCACGGACCGGGAAATCCTTCACGTGATCCCCCAGGAATTTATCGTGGATGACATGACCGCCATTCAAAATCCGGTGGGAATGACCGCCGTGCGTCTGGAAGCCAAAATCCATATTGTGACCGGCGCGGTCTCCTCGGCTCGAAATATCGTCAAGTGCTGCAACAAAGCCGGCCTTGAAGTCTGCGACATCGTGCTCGAATCTCTGGCTTCCGGAGAGACCGTTCTGACCGAGGAAGAAAAAGAACTCGGATGCGCCCTTGCCGACATGGGGGGCGGCACCACCGATCTCGCCATATTCAAGGACAACAATATCCGGCACACATTTGAACTGGCGCTCGGCGGCCACAACCTGACCAACGACATTTCCATCGGCCTGAGGACCCCGCTGGCGGAAGCGGAAAAAGTCAAGATCGAGCACGGCACCTGTCTTTCCAACGGTATCAAAAAGGGAGAAACAATCGAGGTGCCAAATGTGGGAAAAAAAGGGACCAAAACCCTTTCCAGGGAAATTCTGGCTGAAATCCTCGAACCGAGAATCGAAGAAATCTTCACCCTTTTGAAAGAAGAGGTGTACCGAAACGGTCTTGAAAATCACTTTCCGTCCGGCCTCGTTCTCACCGGGGGAAGCGTGGTGCTTGAGGGCATTGCCGATACTGCGGAATCCGTTTTCAACGCCCCCGCCCGAATCGGAGAACCCGAGCGGATCGGCGGTCTAAAGGATATCGTCAGGAACCCGGCCTACGCCACCGGTGTGGGGCTTGTCATATTCGGCAGCAAAAAATCGGGATGCGTGGAACTCACGGAAGGCCGTGATACCAGCTTCAGTAAGATCATCAAGAGAATGAAGCAATGGTTTAAAGATATTATATAAAACAGGAAAGAATTTTTTAATACAAACAGGAGGTGGGATGATGACATTTTCTTATCTGGAAAACGAAAGTTCGGCTAAAATCAAGGTTATCGGAGTCGGTGGCGCAGGCGGAAACGCCGTGAACAACATGATCGATTCGAATCTCCAGGGCGTTAAGTTCATTGTGGCAAACACGGATGCACAGGCCCTGAACAAATCCAGGGCGGAAAAGAAAATCCAGCTTGGCGCCCAGCTCACCGAAGGATTGGGGGCCGGAGCCGATCCGGACATCGGGAAAGAGGCCGCCATGGAAAACGTGGAAGAGATCCGGGACGCTCTGGACGGAAGCCACATGGTGTTTATTACCGCCGGATTCGGCGGCGGAACCGGAACAGGCGCCGCGCCGGTGATTGCCGAAATCTGCAAGGATTTGGGGGTGCTTACTGTGGCGGTAGTGTCAAAACCTTTTTCCTTTGAAGGGAAAAAACGGGACAAACAGGCCCTGGAAGGAGTTGACAGCCTGAAGGGCATCACGGATACCGTGATCACCATTCCCAACGACCGGCTCAGGGGAATCGCTCCCAAGGGGGCCAGAATGCTGGACATGTTCGTGAAGGCGGACGAAATCCTTCATCATTCGGTCAAAGGCATCACCGATCTGATTATCATGCCGGGTCTTGTCAACCTGGACTTTGCCGATGTGAGAACCACCATGAGAAAAGCCGGAATGGCTTTGATGGGCATCGGTATCGCCAGCGGAGAAAACCGGGCCATCGAGGCTGCGGAACGGGCCATCTCCCATCCGCTGCTGGAAGACATTTCCATTTCCGGTGCCAAGGGCGTTCTCATGAACATTACCTCGAGCAGTGATCTCACCCTTGATGAAATGACCGAAGCATCGGACCGGATCCACCAGGAAGTCGGAGATGATGCCGAAATCATCTGGGGCCAGACCATCGACGACAATCTCGGTGAAGAAATGCGGATCACGGTCATTGCCACCGGAATCGGCCAGGAAGAACAGGTGGAGGACAACATCCACCATTTTGAACCCGCGCCCAGGAGAAAGACGGAATCAGAGCCCGCGCCGAAGAAGCAGCAACAGGGCGTGACAAGAGGACATCTGAGGAACCCGACCGAAGAGGAACTCAAAAACTGGAATGACTATGAAGAACCGGTGGTGGTTCAGCGAAAAAAGGCTGTAGGAGGAGAGGACATGTCCACATCCTACAACAAAAATTCTTTTGACGGGGATGATCTCGAAATTCCCACTTTTTTACGGAGAAAAGCAGACTAGCTGCGTAAATGGCGCGAAAAAAACAGGCAGGATCCGGATATACCGACAGAACCGCAACGGAAAAAGGCGGGGTTTACAAACAGGCCGGCCGGCTTGCCAAATGCTGTCTGGTATATCCGAACACCTACCACAGCGGCATGTCCAACCTGGGTTTTCAAACCGTTTACCGGAATGCCAACCTCGCTGACGGTGTATCTTGCGAACGGGCGTTTCTGCCGGATCATAAAAACGGCGGGAAACGGATTCAGAGTGTGGAAACCCGCACGGACTTGAGAAATTTCGACATTGTCCTGTTTTCCGTGTCGTTTGAAAATGATTTTATCCATCTTGCATCACTCCTGCAGGATGCAGGCATCCCCCTGCGGTTCTCACAAAGAGACCAATCCCACCCTCTTATCATCGCAGGGGGAGTCGCCTGTTTCCTCAACCCCGAGCCCATCGCCCCGTTTATCGACTGTTTCCTTTTGGGAGAGGCTGAACCTTTCTTATCCCGGTTTTTCGAGATATATGCAGCCGCAGCAAACCGGGAAGAATGCCTCCGTTCCCTTTCGGAACATCCAGGGTGCGCCTATGTTCCCCGGTTTTACACCCTGGCCGAAGAAAATCCCAACGGCATCCGCGCCCCACTGCCCATCGATGAATCCGTCCCCCGGAAAATACGCCTCCAACCGGCAGATCTTGCGGAGTTGTCCACAACCACCTGTATTCTCACACGGGATACCGCTTTTTCCAACACGTTCCTCATCGAATCCGGAAGGGGCTGCAGATTCGGCTGCCGGTTCTGCAGTGCCGGTTTTATATACCGGCCGCCCCGGCGCTACCCGGATTCCACCGTCACACATGCAATGGAAACAGCTTCCGGCCATACGGATAAAATCGGCCTTGTCAGCCCGTCCGTTTCCGATCACCCGGACATCGACAAATTTTTTGTCAAAGCGGCTGAAAACGATCTCACCCTGTCGTTTTCTTCTTTCCGGGCGGACACCCTCAAACCGCACATCATTGAAAAATTGGGAAAAACTAAAGTCAAAACCGCCACCATCGCCCCGGAAGCCGGATCCCAGCGAATGCGGGACATTATCAACAAGAACATCACCGAAGAACAGATTGTCAACTGCGTATCCCAGCTGGTTCAGGCGGGAATCATGAATCTCAAACTGTATATGATGGTGGGATTGCCGTTTGAAACCGAATCCGATGTACATGCGATCGGCACCCTGGTCAGCCGAATCAGGCAGACTTTTCTCGAAACGTCCCGGAAAAAGGGAAAAATCGGCACCATCACCCTGAGCGTCAATCCGTTTATTCCCAAGCCCGCCACCCCGTTCCAATGGTGCGGATTCCTTGAAGAAGACCGGTTGCGCAAACGGATGAAGATCATACGAGAAGGGCTGAAAAAAACGCCGAACCTTCAGGTAAACTTTGAATCCCTGAAAACCGCAAAACGGAACTGCCTGTTGTCAAAAGGGGACAGGCGCACGGCGGATATTATTGAACAGGTGCTTTGCCAGGGGTGGGCCAAGACAATGAAAGATTGGAGCGGATACGTCCGACGGATTGTCCATGAACGGTGGGATCCAAAGGAAGCAGTGCCGTGGGATATCGTGGACACAGGTCTGGATAAGGCGTTTCTCGTCAAAGAATACCGGAAAGCCGGGCGCGGGAAAACTTCCCCCCCCTGCCCGGAAATCGACTGCACCCGATGCGGTATCTGCCGCAGCTTTACAGCCACTTCACGGAATCCTTCTGAAAACGGATAACCACCCGCACACCCGGGGCAAGCGAAAGGGACCGGACCGTTTCTCCGGACAGGCGCACGGTGAAAAACAGATCACTGATCATGATACTGGCTATAATCTCCATGCTGCTTTTCTGCAGAATCATCCGGGTGATGATGCCTTCAAGGCGGTTGTCGAAATGGGAAGTTGTGGTTTCCGCATCCATCGGGATTATGGAAAGAGAATTTTCCGGGATCAGGGCATAGGATTTTCCCTCGGGCGGGGCGCTCACGAAAATTTTTTCCTTCTGCCCGATGTTTTTTGCATACAGCTTGTCTCCTTGTTTTTCCCATGGGCCGGAAAGAATATTCTCCATGCCCGAATCAAATATCATACCCTTGAATAAATGAAGCAGGTTATCGCAGATTTCATAGAGCCAGTGCCAGTCATGGCTTGAAATCACAAGAGTGGTTCCGAAAAGTTCTCTTGCCGCAAGCGACGCATCCCGGATCAGTTTGGCACTCTCCACATCCACGCTGGCGGTGGGTTCGTCCAGTAACAGCACTTCAGGTTCCAGAATCAGCCGCGCCGCCATGGCGGCTCTCTGGGTTTCCCCGCCTGACAGCTCGTGCCATTTGCGGAAAGCAAACTCTTGGTACGGCAGACCTACCGTGGCAAGCGCTTTTTCCACACGTTCGACGAGCCGGTCCGTATCCTTTCTCACCTTCAACCCGTAGGCAATGTTGTCAAACACGTTCCGCTTGAGCAGGTACGGCTCCTGGGTCAACAGGGTCACCCGGGAGCGGACCTCTCTGGAAAAGGGGTATGCCATCCGCCCCCTGAAGCGGATTTCCCCTTCTGTTGGATTGAACGCAAAAGCCAGCAGCTTTAAAAGGGTGCTCTTGCCGCTTCCGTTGGGACCGATCAGACCGGTGACGGACCCGGCCGGAATGGCCATCCGGTCGATGGACAAGGCCCTTGTGTCATTATAGCAGTGAACCACGTTGTGAAGCTGGTACAATGGGCCGCCCGGATTCATTTTCGCCTCAGAAACGACACCGACATATTCACGGCAAACGCAATGGTGATCAGCACCAGTCCCAGTGCGATGCCGTTTGCAAACATGCCTTTACCGGTTTCAAGGGCAATCGCCGTGGTAATGGTCCGGGTATGCCACTTGATATTTCCACCGACCATCATGGAGATGCCGACCTCGGTCATCACCCGGCCGTACGCAGTGACCGCAGCCGCCAGAAGGCCGTAGCGAACTTCCCACAGACAGGTGAGCAAAAGATCCTTTTTCCCTGCGCCGAGACTGACCAGGGTCAGACGCAGCCTCGAGTCCATGTTCTCCACCGTGGATGCGGTCAGGGCCACCACGATGGGAAGCGCCAGTATGATCTGGCCGATTGCGATACCGGACAGGGTAAACAAAAGGCCGTACTCCCCCAGGGGTCCCCTGGAGGTAATCACGGCATAGACCACAAGGCCGATAAAAACAGTGGGCAGGGCGAGAAGCGTATCCACGCATGTCCGGATAAACCGCCTGCCCCTGAAATCGAAATAGCCGAGAACAAATCCAAGGGGGAGACCCGCTGCCAGGCTGGCCAGTATGGAACCGGTGGATACTTTCAGGGTGGCGGCCACTGCCGTCCAGGTGGAGGGATCCCGGTTCAACAGAAGATGGAGCGCCTTTATAAACCCTGAAAGTAAAAAATCCATACCGGTGTTTTATACTAGTGTGCGTTGGGAATAAAGAGTTTTTTCCCGAGAAGCCGGAAATCCGCGATCAGGTCCTGGGCCCGTTCCCCGGCCATCCACTCGCCGAATTCGACAGCAAGTTCGTACTTCGTATCAGGGCAATTATCCGGATTCACCGCTATCACACTGTACTGGTTCATCAGGATCTCATCCCCTTCCACCATAATGGAAAGGCGTGCATTTTCCCCTTTGTCCGAGCGGTACTTGATATAGGTACCCCGGTCCGTCATGGTGTACCCGTTGCGTTCTTCGGTCACGTTGATGGTGGCCAGCATCCCCTGGCCGGTCTGGAGATACCATTCAGCCCGTTCCGGAACCTTGATTCCGGAGGAGTCCCAAAGCAGAAGTTCCTTTTTGTTGGTACCGGAATCATCCCCCCTGCTGACAAACAGGGATTTGGAAGACTTGAGCTTCTCGAGAGCCTCACCGATACTTTTTCCTTTAATACCGGCGGGATCGGCATCCGGCCCGATGATGACAAAATCGTTGTACATGATCTGTTTTCTGTCTTTGCCGTATCCGTTTTCCACATACGCTTTCTCGGCGGGCGGCGCATGGACCAGCAGTACGTCCACATCACATCGCCTGCCCAGCTCAAGCGCTTTTCCGGTTCCCGTGGCCGTCCATTTCAGATCAATCCCCGTGTCTTGTTCAAACTCGGGTTCCAGGTATTCCAGAAGCCCCGTGTTGTCAGTACTTGTCGTCGTGGCCATCATAAGGGATTTTCCCGCCCAGGCACTGCCGAACACAAGCAGTACGGACATCAGGGCCAGAATCCCCGCTTTTCCAATAACAGACTTCTTCATCTTGTTTCTCCTTTTGATCGGGTTCATGTTCAAATTGAACATGACATTATTTCCAATGATGCCATGTCTCTCCCAACATGTATTACCCGCTATTGGTCGCTTTTGTCAATAATTACACAAAAAATTTGAAAATATATACCATAAGTAACCGTTATTTACCCATAGCAACAACACTAAAAATTCCAACTCGGCAAAAGAGAACCGGAAAACAGACAAACGATCCACAAAAAATTCATTTTTTACTTGTGTATACGTCCAATAAATTTTATAAGGTATCTACTTTTTAATTAATCAATGATCAAGGCAGTTGATCATCAGGCAGCAATATAACAACAGAGACTTAACGAGGAGGTTTTATGTCAACACTGATTTTCGGTCACAAAAACCCGGATACCGATTCCGTTTGTGCAGCAATCGCACTTGCGGACCTGAAAAAGAAACTTGGAGAAGACGCGGCCCCGGCCGTACAGGGTCAGCTGAACCCCGAATCAAAGTTCGTGCTGGACAAATTCGGCGTTTCCGCCCCCGAGATGGTCACCTCTTATGCCGGCAAGCAGGTGTACCTTGTGGACCATTCCGACCTTTCACAGAGCCCGGATGATCTGGGTGAAGCCCACATCCTCGGGATCGTGGACCACCACAAGCTCGGTGATGTCACCACCGGACACCCGCTGGAATGCTGGATCTGGCCGGTAGGCTGCAGCTGCACCGTCATTACCGGCATGTACAAGTTTTTCAACGTTCAGATTCCCAAGGAAATTGCAGGCATAATGCTCTGCGCCATCCTCAGTGATACGGTAATCTTCAAGTTCGCAACCTGCACGGACAAAGACAGGGAAGCCTGTGAAGAGCTTGCTAAAATCTCAGGCGCGGGAGACATGCAGGAACTCGGCGTTGAAATGTTCAAGGTCAAATCAGCAGTGGAAGGTACACCGGTAAGAGAACTCGTTGAAAGGGACTACAAAGACTTCAACATGAACGGAAAAGCGGTTGGCATCGGCCAGCTGGAACTGGTTGACCTGTCAATCGTGGACTCTGTTAAAGAGGAGCTTGAAAAGGACATTGCAAAGCTCAAGGAAGAAAAAGGCAATCACAGTGTTTTCCTCCTTCTCACCGACATCATGAAAGAGGGATCCGAGCTCTTGATTGCATCAGATGACGAATCGGTTGTGGAAAAAGCGTTCGGCGCCAAACCCTCAAACGGGAGGGCCTGGCTGGACGGTGTCATGAGCCGGAAAAAACAGGTGGTTCCGAACTTTGAAAAAGCGTTCGGGGCGTAGGTAAAGTGATTAAGTGATTAAGTGGTTAAGTGGTTAATGGGAAAGGCCCGTACGGTATTTTGAACCGTGCGGGCCTTTTTGTACTCATTATATAAAAAAAGAACATTTTTTACCATGAAGGCCATGAAGCAACTGAAGCAAAATCTTGGCATCCTTCATTCACCAGTTTACACTTTTTTCGAAAGCGTGCATTATCAATTTGAATGCCGATGTCGAAACTGGAAATTCGAAATTAGGTAACGCATCTACAATTTCAAATTTCGAATTTCAAATTTCAGTGTAAACTACTTTAAGCTTCATGAACTTCACGCTCTTCATGGTGATCTTCCATCTAAACGGAGGCGGGTTCGTTCTCCTCTCCGTCCACGGTCATGGTTCGCTCGTAACAGACCAGCCCGCATCTGAGACACCTTTCCGCTTCTTTTATGGCCGACTCCTCGGAATATCCCCTGTAGTATTCCTTGTTGTCCTCGACTTTTTTCAAAGTGGGCATAATCGTTCTCGGTACCTTTTTCACCTTGTCCAACTCACCCACGTTCTGCAGCAGAGACTGTTTCGTTACCGGTCTTTCCGGAGCAGTCACCGGCATTCCGTACATGAATTTGTGGATGGAAGCGGCCGCCCTTCTGCCGCCGTTGATGGCGGTAATCGCAGCGCTGTATCCGCTCAGCATGTCTTCATACGAGAGGAATCCGATTTCGTTCCGGTCTGCCGGGGCCTTGTAAATTTCCCGCCCTTCCCATTTGAGAACCGTGGTTTCCGCTTCCGGATCTTCGATAACCTCTTCCGCGTCTTCTTCGAGTGCCTCGGAGTCAAAAAAGACAAGCTCGGGGAATCTGCCGGACGCGATCACGATGCTGTCCGCCTTGAGCGTGTTGACCTCACCGGATTCAAGGTTCGTATACTCGACCGCTTTCAAAGAGCCGTCTTCCCCGAAAAGCCCTGTTATTCCCGAATAGTAGATCACGGCCACATCTTCTCCGTACAGACTGTCCGCCGTGGCGTCATCAAAAGCGGTTTCCTCCTCTTTCCGTGTCACCACCACGATATTTTCCGCCCCGAAACCTTTCAGCCTGGAGACCGCTTCGGGAAGATTCTTTCCTCTTCCGGCGATGACCACATTCCGGTTACAGGGAATTCGGCGGCCTTTTTCCACATCAAGCCGAAGCAGATCTATCAAAAGGTATCCCCCGGGAAATACATTGGACACGCCCTTGACCGCACCTCGTGTCACCCGGCTGTCCCATCCGCCGGTGGCGGTGAACACGGCATTGTATCCATCCTTTAGCAACCCGGGAACGGTGACCTCATGCCCGGCTTTCAGACCGGTCTTGATACTGACCCCGGCCTCCTGAATGCCGTTGATATCCCAGTCCACAAGCTTCTGGGGCAGCCGGTAAGAGGGAAAGGCATACCGCAACAGACCGCCAGGATTGGCATTCGCGTCAAATACCGTGGCATCGTGGCCGAGCCTGATACAGAAATACGCCGCGGATAGTCCTTCCACTCCCCCGCCGATAACGGCGATTCGCTTTCCGGACGCCGGAGCCTTGTACGGCTGAACCCGTTTCTTCTTCTTTACATGAGAATCACAGACAAACCGCTTGAGATTATTGATGGCCACCGGATCATCCACCAGGGTCCGCCTGCATTCAAACTCGCAGAACGCTGGACAGATCCTGCTGATCACCGTTGGAAAGGGATTTCTTTCCAGTATTTTTTTCAACGACCCTTCGTAATCCCCCACCCTGGCAAGACGGATGTATTCCCGGATATCGATCCCGGCCGGGCAGGCCCGCTGACAGGGTGTCACACAGTTGTCTTCGGTATATTCCACCAGAATCCGCTTTGAGGCGGAAGTCAGGTTGATGATATTTTTCGGGCAGGCCCGCACGCAGGTGCCGCAGGCGGTGCATTTCTCCTCGTCCACCTTGGGAAGTCCGTCAGGACCGATTTCTATAGCATCGAACGGGCAGGCTTCCACGCAGGTTCCCAGTCCCAGGCATCCGATCTTGCAGTGTTTCATCCCCCCGAAAAGCTGATTGGCGGCCCGGCAGTCGGTGATGCCTTTGTAGTCGTATTTGATGTCGGTCTTGTCTTTGCTGTAATGGCAGTCCACCGCAGCGATTTCCGGCTCTTTTTCGGAAATGGAGACGCCCATGATCCCGGCAATGGCCATGGCCACATCTTCTCCGGCAGCAACACATGAGTCCACTCCGGATTTGCCTTCCACGATCGCCTCTGCATTCGGCGAACAGCCGGGGAATCCACAGCCTCCGCAGTTCGCACCGGGGAGGATTTCGTCTATCGCTTCAACCTTGGGATCCACATATACGTAAAAAACCTTGGAAGCAAGCGCAAGGGCGCTTCCTATCACAAGCCCGAGACCCCCCATCAAAATAACAGACTCAAACATGGCAACCACCCTATTAATAACGTCCGATTTCCGTATCTGAAACATTCCCTATTAACCATTTCACACGGAAAAAGTCAAACGATTTCAACAAAATTATATGGGGGAAAACATTGACATTGTTTCCCTGATACTGTATTGCTTACTCGATACGGAACCGTTACGTTGCAGCCTTTTGCGTAAGAACAACCAATGTTTGCTTTAAGAGGATCTGGCCATGGGGAACGATATGAATATAACCATTGACGACAACCAGCTGACATTCGAACCCGGAGAAACAATACTTGAAGTTGCGCAAAGGAACGGAATCTATATCCCGACCCTTTGCCATCTCAAAGGAACAACGCCCACAGGCGCCTGCAGAATCTGTGTTGTCGAGGTGAAAGGGGCGGGAAAACTGGTGGAATCCTGTGCGGCACCCGCCTCCTCCGGAATGGAGATTTTTACTGAATCGGCAAAAGTAGTAAAGGCGAGAAAAGAAATCATCCGGCTCATGCTCGCATCCGGCAACCACAACTGTGCCGCAAGAAACTTCGAGATAGAAGACTGGACGGATTTTCAGATGAAGGTAATGGCCGAGGAAGGCGCAGAACAGTTGTGTCCTGTGTGGGGGGACTGCAAGCTGCAGGATCTTGCCTACCGCTACCAGGTGGATACAAAAGATATGCCGCCCGCTGCCGGCAAATACCCCATGGAAAAGGTGAATCCGTTTATCGTAAGGGACTTTTCAAGGTGCATTCTCTGCGGCAGGTGTGTCAAGGCATGCAAAGAGGTTCAGGTCAACAACGCCATTGATTTCGGCTACAGAGGATCGGAGACGAAAATCGTCGCCGGCACTGATGTACCGCTCAAGGATTCCAACTGCGTTTTCTGCGGGGAATGTGTCGATGTCTGCCCGGTGGGTGCCCTCGTGTTCAAGCCCGCGCTCCCGGTGGACCGGTCCAGAAAGGTCGAAAAAGTCAGATCCACATGTGCGTTCTGCGGAGTGGGCTGCCAGATCAGCATCCATACGGAAGAGAACCGGATCGTGCGGATCGAGGGGGCGGGACGGGATATCCCCCCCAACTGCGGAAGCCTCTGTGTCAAGGGACGATTCGGGTACGACTTCGTCGGATCGGACGAAAGACTGACCACCCCTCTGATCAAGGAAAACGGCAATTTCCGGAATGCGTCCTGGAAAGAGGCCTTTGATCTGGTGGCGGAAAAACTGACCGGTATAAAAGATCAATTCGGCCCCCAGGCGCTCGGGGTGCTGACATCGGCCCGGATTACCAACGAAGAAAACTACATCGCCCAAAAATTTGCAAGGGCGGCGCTTAAAACCAACAATATCGATCACTGCGCCCGTCTGTGACATTCATCCACCGTAGCCGGTCTGGCTGCATCATTCGGAAGCGGCGCAATGACGAACACCATTTCGGATATTGAAAAAGCAGACACCATCATCGTAATGGGCTCCAATACCACCGAAAACCATCCGGTTCTGTCCAGTTTTGTCAAACGGGCCTCCCTCAATGGCAAAACGTTGATCGTCATCGATCCGAGAAAGATCGTACTGACCCATCATGCGGACAAGTGGTTGCGGCTCCAGCCCGGCAGTGACATCGCCCTGATCAACGCCCTTATGCATGTCATTATCAAAGAGGATCTGTACGACAGGGACTTTGTGGAGAGACGGACCGAAAACTTTGAGGCGCTTGCCGAAACCGTTGAAAAGTACTCGCCCGGGCATGTATCCAAAATTTCCGGTGTCGATGCCGATGATATCATCGAAGCGGCAAGGCTGTATGCAAAAGCGGCCAGAGGCAGCATCCTTTACTGTATGGGGATCACCCAGCACATTACCGGAACCGACAACGTCAAATCCCTTGCCAACCTTGCCATGCTCTGCGGAAATCTCGGTATAGAGGGCGGCGGAGTAAACCCGTTGAGGGGCCAGAACAACGTCCAGGGCGCGTGCGACATGGGGGGGCTTCCCAATGTATTCACCGCTTACAGAAAAGTGGACGACGACAGTGCAAGGCAGAGCTATGAAAACGCCTGGCAGGTCACGGACCTTCCGTCCAAACCGGGCCATCCCGTCACAGAAATGGTGGATATGGCGGAAAAAGGAACCCTTAAATCCCTGTACGTAATCGGAGAAAATCCCCTTGTTTCGGACCCGGATCTGAACCATGCGGAAAAAGCGTTCGGCAACCTCGATTTTCTCGTGGTTCAGGACATCTTCCTGACAGAAACTGCGAAAACCGCCGATGTAGTGCTTCCGGCCTTCTGCTTTGCAGAAAAGGAAGGGACATTTACCAATACGGAACGGCGGGTCCAGCGGGTGAGAAAAGCTGTGGAAGCGCCCGGATATGCCAAAGAGGACTGGAAAATCATCTGCGAGGTAGCCGGCCGGATGGGATACCGGATGAACTACACCGACAGCCGGGAGATTTTTGAAGAGATTGCCGCTGTTACTCCTTCCTACGCCGGTATCACATGGGATCGAATCGAAGAAGAGGGAATTCACTGGCCCTGCCCCACTGGTGACCATCCGGGGACCCCGATCCTCCATACCGAGCAGTTCACCCGGGGCAAAGGCGCCTTTTTCGCCGTTGAACACGCATCACCGGCTGAAATGACGAACGACGAATACCCGTTTATTCTCACCACCGGCCGGGTGCTCTACCACTACCACACCGGTTCGATGACGATGAAAACCAAGGGGCTCAACGAGCTGGCCGCGGAATGCTTTGTGGAAATATCACCAGGGGATGCGGAGCAACTGGACCTGCAAAACGACGACATGGCCAAAGTAACTTCCAGGCGGGGCACGATTACCGCAAAGGTTCAGGTCTCGTCGATGGCGGTGGACGGAACGATTTTCATTCCGTTCCACTTCGGCAAGGCGGCCGCCAACAGGCTGACAAATGCCAAACTTGACCCGGTGGCCAAAATCCCGGAACTAAAGATCTGCGCCATAAAAGTGGAGAAAGCAGCCGCCTGAAATAGGTGTTAGGTGTTAGAGATTAGATATTAGACATTAGATATTAGATATTAGGTGTTAGTTAACACCTCTATATCCAGGAACTTTAGAAAAACCTTCATGAACTTCATGCTCTTCATGGTGAGCTGTTTCTATTCTCCGGAGCTGAAAGGTCATCCTGTAATGGCATGAGATTGGGCTGTCCGCAGGTTGGATCGAAGTGTTTCCAGCTTTTGTCTGAAATCTTCGCACAAGGGGGCCGAAAACCGGACCTTCCGTCCGGAAAACGGGTGGCGGAAGGCAAGCGATGTGGAATGGAGCATCTGTCGCTGACCCGGTTTTGACGATCTCCTTTTCTTCCTTGTCTGGTAAACCGTTTCCCCGACCAGTGGATGCCCTTCGGCATAAAAATGAGCCCGGATCTGATGTGTCCGGCCGGTTTTGAGGGTCACCTCCAGCAGGGTCGCCTCCTCAAACCGTTCCAGTACGTTCCAGTCGGTTTCGGCAAACTTGCCCGCTTCCATATCCACCGCCATCATTTTTCTGTGGACCGGATGGCGCTTCAGCGGCAGCCGGATAGTCCCGCTTTCGCCCGCCACAACTCCGGAAACCAGGGCAGTGTATTTTTTTTCCACCCGCCGCTGCCGGAATTCTTTCTGAAGGAACGACAAGGCGAATTGGGTTTTGGCGGCCACAAGAACCCCGCTGGTATCCTTGTCAAGCCGGTGAACGATCCCTGAGCGCGCCATATCTTTCCCGGCCCTGTGAATCGATGGGCAGTGGTGCAACAGGGCGTTCACCAGCGTGCCGGTCCGGTTGCCCGCTCCGGGGTGGACCACAAGGCCCGGGGGCTTATTGACTGCGATAAGGGATTCATCTTCGTGCAGAATGGAAAGCTCAATTTGTTCCGCGGCAACGACATCCGTCGCGGTTTCGCCGATCCCGCCGCTTATGCTCTCACTCACACTCACCTGATGTGCGGGTTTCACTCTTTTCCCGTCCGCCCGGATTTCGCCGGATTGAATCAACCGGGCCGCCCGGCTCCTTGAAATGACCTGGTACTTCTGTGAAACCAGCCGGTCGAGCCGGACCCCGTGTTCCTTATGGGTTACTTCGAATTGAAATACCATGGCAGTAAAGGTCATGTGCTGACGGACAAAACAAATGATGAAAGATCACCATGAAGAGCATGAAGTTCATGAAGATTTTGCTTCAGTTCCTTCATGGTAAAAAATGTTATCCTTTCATATAAAAAAAACCGCCGGAAAATGGTTTCGGCGGTTCATTCAAAAAACCAGAAAGGCCTGAATCAATTGTCAAACAGATTCTCGATCTCTTTGATCATGGCCTCCTCGTCAATATCTTTGGCGGTGGACAATTCCTGAACCAGAAGGTTCTGTGCCGTATCAAGCAGTTTTCTCTCACCAAAGGAAAGATCCTTTTCAAGTTTCAGCTTGAAAAGATCCCGGAACACGGTAGCGACGTCATAAATAGACCCTGTTTTGATTTTATCCATATACTCCCGGTATCTTCTGTTCCAGGTCTGGTTGTCGGTCCCGTCGGCATCCTCCTGCATCACCTTGTATACATCGGGAATATCCTTTTCCCGGATGACTTCCCGCAATCCCACGGACTTTACATTGGAAGTCGGGATCATGATTACCATACCGTTTTCTATTATCTTCATCATGTAAAAATTCAAGTTTTCCCCGTTGATTTCACGGCTTTCGATCGACTCTATACAGCCGACGCCGTGAGCCGGATAAACGGCAAGATCTCCTTTGCAAAATTCGGTCATACCTGTCGTGCAGCCCTCTGACTTCTTTTGTTTTGACATATAATAGCCCACCAACTTGTTAGTATTATTATAAATTTATGCCGATCTTAGATATAAGACCACATATTCAGACAGTTGTCAAACAAAAATTTTTTCAACCCCGGGCCGTGCTTCAGGCCTGCAGTTTAATGATAAACCTTGCACCCTTTCCCGGTTCGGATTCCACACTCATTTCTCCGGCATGGTTCTGGGTGATGATAAAGTAGGACACGGAAAGACCCAGGCCGGTACCGACCCCAACCGGCTTGGTGGTAAAGAATGGTTCAAAGATACGCTTGGAGACTTTTTCGGGGATCCCCGGTCCGTTGTCCTCGATTTCTATCAAGACGGCACCGTCCAGATACCTGACCCGGAGAATAAACTTGGGGATTTTTTGATCTCCCGAATCCCGGTCGCTCCATTCGGCCATGGCCTCGGCCCCGTTTTTGAGGATATTGAGAAACACCTGCTGGATCTTGCTGTACTCACATTTGACCAGGGGCACATTCTCTTCATACTCCCGCTCGATCCGGATCTGTTTGAAATCATACTTCTTTTTCAGATCATAATCCTTTTCCGCAAGCTCCACGGTTTTGTCCAGAAGTTCGGCAAGGTCACAGGGCTCCAGGGACTGGGTTCCTTTTCGTGCGAAACTGAGCATGTTTTCCACGATCGCGGCTGCCCGCTTCCCGGCCTCGAGAATCATGTCAAGGTGATGGGGCACCTTTCGGCTTTCCATGAAATTCCGTATGGCCGGCATGGTGGTTCCCGCCTCCCGGGCCGCCTTTTCATTTGCCGGCATTTCCGATGTAACCCTTTTTATGACCACCTGGGCATTCTGCATGATCCCGCCCAGGGGATTGTTGATTTCATGGGCCATACCCGCTGCCAGACCGCCCACGGAAAGCATTTTTTCGGACTGAATCATCATCTCCTCCAGCCGCTTCTGCTCGGTTTTGTCATCCACCCGGATCACAGCTCCTTCTCCCCCGTTGGTCACCAGCGGATAGATGGTGATATCCTCATAGCGAGTTTCATCGCCCACCTGTCTTTTTCTGGACGGGGTTTCCAGGACTTGTTGCCGGGTTATCGCCTTGCGTATCGTTTCCATCTGGTCCATAAAACCTGGATATACCTGGTCCAGTTCTCTGCCCACTGCCGCCCGGGCGGAGATACCGGTTTCCTCTTCCGCCTTGTAGTTCCACTGGGTGATTCGTCCGGCCGAGTCGGTTCCGATCAGGACCGAGGGCATGGAATTGATAATGTTCGAAAGATAGTTTCTCAACTGGTTGGTTTCATTCCAGGCGTCCTCCAGCTGTTTGGAACGCTGTTCAATCTGGCCGGCCATCTCGTTGATCTCGGCGATAATATAGTCCAGCTCCTTTCGATTCATGTATTCCAGACGCCTTTCGTAATGACCGTACGCCAGATCCCGGATTCCCTGGTTGAGTTGTTCAACGGGATACCGGAAAAGCCGGTTGAGAATAAACCGGGTCAGAATGGAAACCACCAGTAATGTAACACCTGTCACCAGGAGGATGGAAATAATGATGATCCGCTGCGTCTTGATGATGTTCTGTTCGGTGAAAAAAATTTCAGCCCTGCCGATGCGCTCGCCGTGATCCTTTATGGGCAGGGTGAAGGAAAAGATGTCAGGCCCCTCGGTGACGCCCTCGTTAAAAAACAAATGGCTGTCGTTGTTGGGCAGAACCTGCTCGATCCGGACCCCTGTGACGTTTTTGGACTGAAGATAGGCCTGGGAAATAATGGAAACTCCCTTGACATCGAAATTCCAAAGGGGTTTGGACACGATGGTAACGAATTTTTCCGTCATATCCCGGCTTTCGGCGTAAAGCCCCTGATACAGATCCTTGCTGATGTAGGCATAATACAGACTGCCCAGGCTGATGACAATAATGCCGATCAGCCCCAGAAGCCAGAAAATGAGGCTGCTGGCGATACTCTTGCTGGAAATCTGATCGATCTGAATGGTTTTTGTTTTGTTCGCCTGTTCTTCCATAGATGTATTCTACATGCGATTGGGCAGTATTCCAGGTATTCCTCTCCGGCCACCCCAATCGATTTCCTCTTTATTTACAGGTATTTTTCCGAATCTGCCGGTAAATTTTCAATTGCCATATTCAGTCATTACCATGCAGGCCCGCACGAGTCAATTCAAAGATTGGTTTCGGGCAGGTGCTCTAATGAAATAACAGACCTGACCATAAAAAATATAATAAGATCGTACTGAACTCTCCGATTTTTTCCATTGCAATTTGGTAAAAAATATTTTATTTATAAAGGTTTTTAATATCTTTTTAAGGAAGCCCCGGTGATACAATCAACATCCATTGAAAGTGATATAAAAGAGGATATCCGTTCCAGAAGGACCTTTGCCATTATCAGCCACCCGGATGCCGGAAAGACTACGCTCACAGAAAAGCTGCTTCTGTTCGGCGGCGCCATAAAAGAGGCCGGGGCGGTCAAATCCAGAAAAACGGACCGGAATGCCACAAGCGACTTTTTGTCAATAGAACAGAACCGGGGAATCAGTGTCAGTTCATCAGTGATGAAATTCACATATCGGGATTACGAGATCAACCTGCTGGATACCCCGGGCCACCAGGACTTCTCGGAAGACACGTACCGGGTGCTTACGGCCGTGGACTGTGCCGTCATGATCATCGACAGCGCCAAAGGGGTGGAACCGCAAACCGAAAAACTCATGGAAGTCTGCCGAATGCGGAACACGCCCATTATTACATTCATCAACAAGCTTGACCGGGAAGGCATGGAGCCTTTGGACATTTTTGCAGACATTGAAGACAAACTCCAGATCGAGTGCACCCCCATGACCTGGCCCATCGGAATGGGAAAGCGGTTCAAGGGAGTCTACAA
This sequence comes from Desulfarculaceae bacterium, assembly GCA_021737205.1. Classification (GTDB taxonomy): domain Bacteria; phylum Desulfobacterota; class Desulfobacteria; order Desulfobacterales; family Desulfobacteraceae; genus JAIPEK01. The sequence continues at coordinate 12,257 of JAIPEK010000002.1, read as the reverse complement.
CCTCCGGAAGAATGAACTCGGTCTTTTTTCTCCCGGATACACCCCCGGAGAAGACGACGGAATAACCATCAACGACCTCTCATCCGATGTTCTGAACCAATCCATCGGCGCCTCCCGGGCAGGAGAATTGAGAGAGGACATTGAACTTCTCGAAGGAGCGGCGAATCCTTTCGAGCTGGATCTTTTCCTCAACGGAACTCAGACGCCGGTTTTTTTCGGCAGCGCCATCAACAACTTCGGCATCCGGGAGATGCTGGATTCCTTTGTTCAAATCGCTCCGCCCCCGGGAAAACGGGAGGCGGACAAACGGTATGTGGACCCTGAGGAAAAAGCGTTCTCCGGATTCGCATTTAAAATCCAGGCCAATATGGATCCCGAGCACAGGGACAGGATCGCCTTTTTCCGGGTCTGCTCGGGAAAATTCACCAAAGGTATGAAGGTCAGACACCACCGCATCGGAAAAACCGTTAAAATTTCCAATGCCACCATATTCATGGCCCGGGAGCGGAACCACATCGAGGAGGCTTTTCCCGGCGACATCATCGGGATCCACAACCACGGCACCATAAAGATCGGGGATACGTTCACGGAAAAGGAGCCTCTCAAGTTCCTGGGAATTCCGAACTTCGCACCGGAAAACTTCAAACGGGCGGTGCTGCGGGATCCCTTGAAAGCCAAATCATTGAAAAAAGGATTGGACCAGCTTGCTGAAGAAGGTACCATCCAGGTATTCCGACCGCTTATGGGGAACGATTTCATCCTCGGGGCGGTGGGCGTGCTTCAGTTCGACGTTACCATGGAGCGGCTGAAGGCGGAGTACAATGTCAACGCCGGGTATGAGCACGTGGACCTCGGGGTTGCACGATGGGTGGAATGCAGCGACGATGACGTACTCGAACGATTTAAAACCAAAAACCGGGCAAGTCTTGCCACGGATTCGGAAGGATGGCTCACCTTCCTGACCACCAGTGAATTCCAGCTCGGTTTTACCATGGAAGAATGGCCAGATATCCGGTTTCACAAGACAAGGGAACACAATTAACCCGCAAACTTCTAGGAGGAGACATGACAGACAACAGAATCTTCAACTTTAATGCAGGCCCGGCGGCCCTCCCGCTCAAGGTCCTGGAAGAGGTCAAAGCGTCGTTTCTCGATTTCGAGGGGACCGGTATGTCCATTGTGGAAATCAGCCATCGCTCGGCCGCGTTCGATACCGTGATCAACGATGCGGTGGAACGCACCAGACGGCTCTTGAAACTCGACGATTCGTTTCATGTGCTTTTCCTCCAGGGCGGGGCAAGCCTCCAGTTTCCCATGATTCCCATGAACTTTCTGTCCGGCGACCGGACCGCCGACTATGTCAATACCGGTACCTGGTCGACCAAGGCGGCCAAGGAGGCCGAAATCCTGGGCAAAAAGATCCGGGTGGCCGCATCCTCGGAGGATAAAAATTTCTCGTACATACCGGAAAACATCCGGTTCAACAACGAGGCCGAGTACGTCCACATCACCTCCAACAACACCATCAAGGGCACACAGTGGAGGAAGTTCCCTGATACCGGGGGCATCCCCATAGTGGCGGATATGTCTTCGGACATCATGAGCCGCCCTTTGGACATGGAAAAATTCGGCCTGATCTACGCCGGCGCACAGAAAAATATCGGCCCTTCCGGGGTCTGCATGGTGATCATTAAAAAAGATTTCCTGGATCGGACAAAAGATGAACAGCTTCCCTCCATGCTCCGATATCGTACCTTTGCGGACAAGAACTCCATGTACAACACCCCCCCCTGTTTCGGCGTTTACACCATCGGCCTTGTGCTCAAATGGCTGGAAGAAGAAATGGGCGGCCTTGAAGAAATGGAAAGATTCAACCGGGAGAAAGCCGGACTGCTGTACGATTTCATCGATTCTTCCGACTTTTATCTCGGGACTGCTGAAAAGGACAGCCGTTCTTTGATGAACGTGACCTTCCGGCTCTGTGAGGAGTCGCTTGAAGGCGAATTCATCAAACAAGCCCAGGAGAAAGGGCTCGGGGGCCTGAAAGGCCACAGGTCCGTGGGGGGATGCAGGGCATCCATATACAACGCCGCCACCCGGGAAGGCGTACAGGCCCTGCTGAAATTCATGGAAAACTTTGAAAAGGAGAACAAGACATGAAAGTCCTGGTCAGCGACAAAATGGAAGAGGCCGGGATCTCGATACTGAGAAATGAAGAGGGGATTGAAGTGGACGTGAAAACCGGCCTTTCCCCCCAACAGATAAAAGAGATAATCGGCGACTACGACGCCCTCGCCGTCAGAAGCGCCACAAAGGTGACACCGGAAATTCTGGATGCAGCCGTCAATCTCAAGGTCATTGCAAGGGCCGGGATCGGACTCGACAATGTGGATATCCCCTATGCCACAAAAAAAGGAGTGGCGGTCATGAACACGCCCGGCGGCAACACCGTGACTACCGCGGAGCACTCCATAGCCATGATGATGGCACTGACCCGGAACATCCCCATGGGCACGATGTCCATGAAACAGGGCCTGTGGGAGAAAAAGAAACTCCAGGGACGCGAGGTTTCCAACAAGACCCTGGGCGTGATCGGATTCGGCAACATCGGTTCCATAGTGGCCAACCGGGCCCTGGGGCTGAAGATGAATGTAATCGTATTCGATCCGAACATCACGGCCGAAAGGCTTGAAGAGGACGGGTACGAAAGTGTCTCCCTGGAGGAACTGTACAAGCGGTCCGATTACATCTCCATTCATGTTCCCAAACTGGACGGCACCACGGACCTTGTGAACAAGCAGGCGTTTGAAAAAATGAAACCCGGCGTGATGCTGGTCAACTGTTCCCGGGGCGGTATTGTCAACGAGGCGGATCTCTATGATGCCGTCGTTTCCGGCAAGGTGGCCGGCGCTGCCCTTGACGTGTTTGAAACCGAACCGCCGGGGAAGACTCCCCTTCTCGAACTCGACCAGGTCATCGCCACCCCGCATCTGGGCGCTTCCACCCTGGAAGCCCAGACCAATGTGGCTGTGGCGGCCGCCAATCAGATCATCTCGTTTTTAAAGCACGGCACCGTGCTCAATGCCGTCAATATGCCGTCGGTGACCGGCCACATACTGGAAAAGCTCCAGCCGCTTCTGCTTGTGGCGGAAAAAATCGGACTGATGCAGTCCCAGATGGCCGGGGGCGCCATCCGTTCCGTGACTGTGGAGTATGCCGGGGATTTCCCGGATGTGGATCTCAAACCGGTTACCGTTGCCGCGATAAAGGGACTTCTGGCGCCGTTTGTAAAATACGAGGTCAATTCCGTGAATGCGGCGTCATTCGCCAAGGAAATGGGGATCAAGGTTTCGGAAACGTTCAGCCAGGAAACAGAAAACTTTACAAATCTGATCCGGGTCACCGTGGAATCAGGAGACGAAAAGAACCTTGTGGCAGGCACAATCTTCGGTAAAAACGATCCCCGGATCGTCCGGATCAACAAATTCCGACTCGAGGTGATCCCGGAAGGGCATCTCGGGCTGATCCACAACATCGACAAACCCGGCTCCATCGGGAGTATCGGCATGACACTGGGCCGGCACAACATCAATATCGCCCGGATGATGGTGGGCAGAGAAGATGACGGGGACCGAAACATCATCTTTCTGCGCACGGACCCTCCCATCCCGGACAATGTGGTTCAAGAAATCAGCAATCTGGAGCTCGTCAATTCAATGATCACGTTTGAACTGTAAAATATAATGGAACAAAGCGACAGGGAAATCCCTTACAACTATACGTCAGCGGTTGACAAACAGGTTATCGAACATCTTTTCGGGCCGGAGATGGTCCGCACATTTGAAAAACTGAGACCGCGCAGGTCCACCGGCAGATCGGCCCGCCTTTTGAACCGGTTCATGGGGGATATGTTCATGATTGAACGTAACCCCTTCATATTCCAGGAGCTTGTGGATAATCCCGAAGAGCGGCGCAGACTTTTTTCGACATTCGAAAAGGACCTTGCCGTCATCCGGGAGAACACCTGCGACAAGGATGTAGCCCACGTGGTGGACCGGTGCGGGGAATACAGGAAAACGCTTTTCAAAAAAATACAGACCGCCTCGACCCGTCAGCGGAAAATCACCAGAACCCTTTCTCCGGTGGTGGGCAAGGACAACATTTATTTCGACCCGTTCAGCATCACGACCCATGCCACGGACGCCACCGACTGGCGACTTCACCTTCCGGCAGCCGTGGTCCGGCCGTCTTCGGAATCCCGGGTGGCCGCACTGGTAAAGGTCATGAACAAATCCGGCATGAAGATGATTCCCAGGGGAGGCGGCACCGGCCTGACCGGCGGAGCGACTCCCCTTGCCGGAGACTGTATCATGGTCAACACGGAAAAACTCAACCGAATCGGCCCGATTGAACAGCGCCGGAACCGGCAGGGGAAAGATGTCTTCTGCGTGGATCTTGAAGCCGGCGTGATCACGGAAGATGCCATGAAGCATGCAAAAGAGCGGGGCCTGGTTTTTGCCACCGATCCCACCAGTGCCTGGGCCTCCACCATCGGCGGGAATATCTCGGAGAACGCGGGCGGCAAAACCGCCGTACTCTGGGGCACCGCCCTTGACAACATCCTCTCGTACAACATGGTCATGCCCTCAGGCCGGATTTTGACCATCGAACGGCAGGAGCATCCGGGCAGCAAGATCATGCCCGAGGATACGGTGGTCTTCAATATCAGCGACGAAGACGGGCATCTCGTGCAGACGGTGACCCTGACCGGGGAAGAAATCCGGAAACCGGGCCTGGGAAAGGATGTGACCAATAAAGTTCTCAAGGGCCTGCCCGGCATCCAGAAAGAAGGGTGCGACGGAATCATCACATCAGCCACATTTATCCTTCACAGGGCTTTCAAACTGAAAAAGACCGTATGCATTGAATTTTTCGGCAACGACCTCACCGAGGCCGGAAAGGTGATCCGTTCCATTTCCACTGCGTTCCGGGACAAAGAGAAAGAGCCCTGCCTGATCGCACTGGAGCACTTTGATGATGAGTATATCAAGGCAATTGATTACAAGGCAAAGGCTGCCGGTACCGGCCGCCTCAAAGCGGTCCTCCTTCTGGATATGGTTTCGGACGACCCGGTTCTTCTGGAAGAAGGCATGGCTCGCCTGTACCAAATTCTTGCCCCGTATGACCGGACCGAAGCCACCACGGCAAAAGACGACCGGGAAGCCGAGCGGTTCTGGCGGGACCGCAAAAGGCTGGGGGCCATCGCTTCGAGAACCAACGCATTCAAACTCAACGAGGACATCGTTCTGCCCATTGATGCACTGGCCGATTTTGCCGAGTATGTGGACAGATACAACATCGATGAAAAACGGGTGACCTGCTGCAGCATCATCGACAATATCATGGACTATCTCGAAACCGCGGAACCCCTTGAGGACTCCGAATGGCTCAAAGCCAAGGTCAACCTTGCCGGGGATATGGCCGGTATCGCCCGGGCCGCGGTTAACAATGCTGACCGGGACAAACTCGAAGAAGAAATCCGGTCCAACAGTTTCGTTGAGGAACTTCTGGAAATCATGCGCGGTTACACCCTGGTCAGCGAAAACATAAAAAAAATTCACAAGCAGACTCTCTCCCGGCTGATCGTCATCGCCACACATATGCACGCAGGCGACGGGAACGTCCATGTGAACATACCGGTCATGTCCAATGACCGGGAAATGATGGAACGGGCCGCCCGCACTGCGGACCGCATCATGGAAAAAGCCGTCGGGTTCAACGGCGTCGTGAGCGGAGAACACGGCATCGGGATCACCAAGTTCCGCCATCTGCCTGAAAGCAGGATTGAAGAGCTGGAAGAGTACCGTGGCAAAGTGGATCCCGACCGGATCATGAATCCCTTTAAACTCTCCAGGGCGGACATTATTGACAAGGTCTTCACCCCTTCTTTCAACCTTCTGGAGCTGGAAGCCAACATCCTCAGGAGGGGGTCGCTGGGGACTCTTGCCCTGGAGATCGCCAACTGCGTCAGGTGCGGTCGGTGCAAGAGGGACTGCCCTGTATTTTTCCCCGGCCAGAACCTGTTTTTTCATCCGAGAAACAAAATACTGGCTGTGGCGTCCCTGATCGAGGCGCTTTTGTATATCACCCAGCGCACCCATTCCACCCGATTCCGGATCCTCAAGTATCTGGAAGAAATTGCGGACCACTGCACCACTTGCCGCAAATGCCTTGAAAAATGCCCGGTGAATATCGATTCGGGGAAAGTCTCGATCATCGAGCGGGAAATTCTTGCGGAAAATCAGTTCAAGCACACTTCCTGGATCACAAGCCTCACCCTTCAATACCTGACTTCCCGGAACCGCCTGGCCAACAGGGTCCTGAGGTACCTGATCGTCAACACAGGCAGCCGGGTCCAGAGAGCCGGATCAAAGGTGCTGGCAAAGCTGCCCGACATCAACGGGTATAAACAGAAAAAACCGTTTATTCTTTTCAAGACTGAGCTGCCGGTTATCAACAGCCGGCCGATGCATTCGATACTGCCGAAATGCGAAGCCAACCAGGCCGTTCTGGCGGAACCGTCCTTCGAGCCGAAATTCAATGTATTCTACTTTCCAGGCTGCGGCAGCGAAAGGCTCTTTTCCGATATCGGCAAAGCATCGTTGTATCTTCTGTTGAAACGAGGCGCCCGGGTGATTCTGCCCCCGCCGTTCCTGTGCTGCGGTTTTCCAGCCCGGATCAACGCAAGCAAGGAACGGTTCAACCACATTTCGCTGCGGGACACCATTATCCTCTCGCAGATCCAGCAGATGTTCAACGATCTGGATTTCACCGCCTGCGTGGTCAGCTGCGGCACCTGTAAAGAATCTCTGGAAAATCTGGATGCCGGGACGATCTTCAACTGCAGAATCAAAGATGTCAGCGCCTTTGCCTTGGAGACGGAACCATCCGTATCCATGGACGGAGAATTCATGTACCATGCTCCGTGCCATGACTCCATGGAAGGCCGGGGAGAAGAAATCATCCGGACCGGAACCGGGGCCGACGTACACGCTATCCCCTACTGCTGTTCGGAAGCCGGGACCATGGCCATGTCAAGGCCGGACATCACCGATTCCATGCTGAAGCGGAAACGGTCCGCCATTGATGAATTCAGGAAAAGCCGTGACGGTGTCAAAAGAATTCTCACCAACTGCCCCTCCTGTCTGCAGGGACTCGGCCGCTGTGATTCGGCAGAGATCGACCCGGTTCACCTCTCCGTGGAGCTTGCCGCCCGGATCGGCGGACCCCGATGGCAGCTTGAACTGGAAGATCTGGTCCGGCAGTCGACCGTGATCCAGTTTTAAAAGGATCAGTGTGCCACATGAATATCGTGCTGCTCCGGGAATCCGATTTTGAAGCTCCCGGATACGTGCTTCTCACGGACAGGAGGGCCGCCCATATCCTGGGAACCATCCGGGCCCGTGTCGGGGATGAACTTTTTTGCGGAATGATAAACGGGAATACCGGAAAAGGATTGATCACCGGGGTCACCGGCGAATCGGTTCAACTGGCGGTCCATCTTGACTCGCCTCCCCCGGCCCCGCTGCCGATGAACCTTATACTGGCGGTTCCAAGGCCCAAAATGCTCAGACGCATCCTTGAGTCGGCCACCTCCCTGGGTATTAAATCCCTGTATCTGATCAATTCATGGCGGGTGGAAAAAAGCTTCTGGCAAAGTCCGGTTCTATCAGAGGAATCCATTGCAAAGGCACTGGTCTCCGGGCTCGAGCAGGCCGGAGACACCATGATGCCCGAAATTCACCAAAGGCGGTTTTTTACCGGTTTTGTGAAAAACGAACTGCCGGAAATAGCCAGTGACACCCGCCGGTTTGTGGCCCATCCCAAAACCTCGAACCGGTTTCCCTCAAACGTCCAGGAACCGGTCACCTGCGCGGTCGGCCCGGAAGGCGGTTTCATCGATCTTGAGATTGAAACGCTCGAGGAGCAGGGATTTCAGACGGCAGCGCTTGGCAAAAGGATTTTACGGGTGGAGACGACGATCCCTTTCATCGCCTCCAGACTGTTTTCCGGCCTGTTTTAATCCACCTTGAATTTTTCCACAAGTTCCTTGAGGGTCCTGGAAAGTTCGGAAAGTTCTCCCGTGCTCTTTTCCACCTGCCCGGACCCTTCGGCAATGTTTCCGGTACTCTGGTTGAGATCCCCGATGTTTGCAGTGATCCGGCCGGTAGCTTCGGTACTCAAAGACACCTTCTGGTTCACTTCGGAGATGGCTTCGGATACCTGGGTGGCATTGGCTGAGATCTCTTTGGTGGTGTGGGACTGTTCCTCCATTGCGGTGGAGATTTTGCCGACGATTTCGTCGATCTGTTTGATGACCTCCGGAATCTTTCCGATCTCGTCAACGGTTTCCCCGGAAATGGACTGGATTCTCTGGATGGTTTCCTTGATCTTGCCGGTGGCTTCACTGGTCTGACCCGCCAGGTCCTTGATTTCATTGGCCACCACGGCAAAGCCTTTTCCGGCCTCACCCGCCCTTGCCGCCTCAATGGTGGCGTTAAGCGCCAGAAGATTGGTCTGTTCCGAGATTTCGGTTATGGTTTCGGTAACCACGTTGATCTCTTCTATGGAATTCCCCAGTGCATCCACCTTTTTCGAGGCACTGTCCGCCTGGGTACCGGCACGGTCGGTAATACCGGCCGCCTGTTCCGTATTCTGAACAATGGCGTCAATGGTGGCAACAATTTCATCGGTGGAGGCGGCCACACTGGAGAGGTTTGTGGACGCCTGCTCCATGGCTGCGGATACGGACAGTATGTTCTGATTCATTTCTTCGGCTTCGCCGGTAATCCCCTCGGATTTGTTTCTGGCTTCATCCGCCCCCTTTGCCAGAGAGCGGGAAAGATCCAGCAGGTTGGCCGACGCCTTGTCCACTTCGGCCGAATTGGTACCGATGTCCCGGATCAAATCCCCGAGGCGACCCATAAACACGTCAAACCAGTGCGCCAGCTGCCCGATCTCGTCTTTCCGGTTGAGATTCAGCCTAAGCGTCAGATCCCCTTCCCCCTCGGCTACATCCTTGAGTCCGGAAACCACAGTGGTGATCGGCCGTGTCACGGTCCGGGCCAGAAGAAACGCCACCGGCAGGATCAGGACCACGCACCCGATGCCTGCCACGCCCAGCCATTTGATGAGCTGAAAGGTATTGCTGTTGATGATCTTGTGGGAATACAGGGACGCCACTGCACCGATGGTGCGGTCACCCTGCTTTACGGGCATGAAGCCTCGGGCATAGGTCTGGCCGTTCACCGTCACATCGTCCATGAAAATCGGGCGGTCTCCGACGGTTCTTGCACGGCCCCGCCCGGTTGCACCGTCCAGATCGACTTCACCGTATCCGTCAAGTGAGCCTTCGCCTTTTCCGGCGGCACCGAACACCATCACATCCGTGCCGCTGAAAAGAGAAATCCGTTCGGCGAACTTTTTTCCCACCAGCCGGCTGGTTTTCAGCATACCTATTGGCTTGGGAACCCGCTTTTTCGCCTTCGGGTCGAACACCTCCACTTTCGGGATTGCACAGGCGGAAAGCTCAATGCGCCGGTCGTTCGGCACGAAACCCGCCCACTCCTTTTCCGGCCGTTCTGCCACTTTCAAAAGGGATTTGGAAAGCGGCCACTCGTCCGCTTTTTCAAACTGATCAAAGGAGATTGCAGCCTCTTTTCCCACGGTATCGTGCCGATATTCCACCCGGTCGGCATACCGGAGCACATAACCGACAAATGTTCCTTTTGCCTGATTCTTCAGGAAAACCACAAGGCGACCCTGTTTGTCGTACACCGACACGCGGAACAGGTTATTTGCCTGCATGGTGCCGTAAAGGGACTGCAGGGTGGACTCGAAGGTAAACACCCCCCGGGTGACATTGTCACTTCCCTGGTAAGAATCCATCAACTTCAGGTTACTGGCGAGTTCCGCCGAGGAAATCGCCTGCTGTGCGGTACTCAGAGCCATCTCCTTCATATGGTATAGATCATCCTGGATGATGATAAATGCCTGTTCAATGGATTCCGTGGAAATATCCACATACTGGTTCCGTACAATCACGGATACGGCCGTCGAAGAGACGGCGACCACGAAAATAATCAGCCCCAGTGCTTGAAGGGCGAGTTTGTTTCTAAAGCTCATATGAATACTCCCGGCAAAAGGTTCCAAATCAAACTGAAAATAGACGGTACTGATTTCGCTGACTGATGTCAAGGGCGGCGGAAATAAACAATCATGTTTTTTTGATGAAAATTTTCATACCAGATATTCCACAAACGTCTTGATCAGGTCGTTCCGATCGATATACGCATTCATTTTTTCGGTAAGAAACACCGGCAGATTCTTTTTCCCGAGCATCCCGGGGATGACCACTTTTTTCATGACCTCGGAAATCCGCAGATTCTCAATACCCAGAGTTTTGCGGTACGAATCATAAAAAAGATCGGAAGATCCGGCCTCCTCCTCGCCGTTCAGATGGTCATAACAAAGGTGGGCCATATAGATGACAGCCACATTCTGCCTGATATGCTCCGGGATGCGGTCCGGGGCGGAAAACGAAGGATACGAGAGATACGCCACCGTATCACAGATCCCATCGGGAAGCTGCCAGCTTTCCAGCAGCATCCGGCCGAGAACCGCACTGTCGATCAAATCGAACAGAGGTTTCAGATGCGGATTCTTGTCTTTCAAAAGCTGAAGCACAAGCTGTCCGGTTTCATGTAAAATGCAGACCGTGGAGAGCATCACCGGCTTTCCGGCCCGGAACCCTTTGGACAGTTCATATGTGATGTACGAAATCCCCAGGGAATGCTGGTAAAGGTCCCGGAACAAAGGGGTGTCCGGAAGAACCTTCTTCATGCCCTCGGCGATCACCAGCTGGGATACGGCATTGTACCCCAGAAGCATTACCGCATAAGAAATATCGCCCACCTTGCCCGGCATCCCGTAATAGGATGAATTGATGGTTTTCAGGAGAATCCCGGCAAGGGAAGGATGTTTTTTGATCTCATCGGCGATTTCATGGGGGGAAATGTACCCCTCGTTGATTTTGCCGGTCAACGAAAGCGCATAAGAGGGCAGCTTGGGTACTTTGTTCACCAGCTCGCTCAAAAAGCGGCAACTGTAAATCCCTTGGGCGTTCCGAACGGCAAGTTCGTGATTCTGGTCAATGAGCGCCTGTTTTTTGCTTTCCGCCTCAAAACCGGCTCTTTCCATTCGATCCGCCCTGACAACGGATTTTCTTGCAATCATCCGGTAAAAATACAACCGTATGTCCGGGTCCATAAGGTTAAAGGCGGCACGGCTGATCCGGATCACACAGGAATTTTCAGCCGCCTGGATCGTAACGGAACTTTTCTTTCTTCCGATGAACGCGTCCTCGTTGAAAAAATCCCCCTGCCGGACATGCCCGCGCACCCGGGTTCGTTCCCCTTCCTTCTTCATCACCCTGAACCGGCCGGTGAGCACAATAAAAAGACGGGTATCCGGCTCCCCCTGCCGGAGGACTTTACGATCAGCCCTGTATTCGATAATGTCCGAATTGTCATAAAAGGATTTGTACTGGGACCGGGTCAATCCTTCCAGGATGCTTTTTCTTTTTGAGGATTTCACATGCCCGCCTTTTTAGAAATTCATCCGCCATCCTGCATTGGCAAACGCGAACTTCTCCCTGAACCGGTTATAACAGGAAGCTGCGGCTTCATTTCCGGTGCAGTGCGAGACCGCAACCAGATCCAGCCCCATCTCTTCGAACGCATCCATGGTTTTCAAAAGCCGCCCATCTTCTTCGGCAAATCCAAGATGCGTTCCCCCGATGACGGCATGAAACGAATCATGCCCGCTTTTCTGCCTGAAATGATGCATCACGTTGACAATTCCGGCATGGGCGCATCCGGCCACGATCACCGGGCCTGAATCCGTTTCCACCAGCATGGAAGCATCGTCCAGCATGGGGTCCGCCACAAACCGCCCTTCCCTTTTGACCATTAAAGAGGAGTCCGGCTTTTCAAATGCTGTTTCGCGGGGAACTTCCCCTGAAAACCACACCCCACGTGCAATTTCCGTATATCCCGTTTTCATGGAAAATTCCGCGCCCAGAGCCGATTCAAGAAACTCCCGTCTGTACGGAACACCGATGTAAAAGTGACGGGTTTCGGTTCCAAATGGAATCCGGGAATATTTGCTGTCGAATATATACGGATGGGCAATCACCT
>JAIPEK010000112.1 GCA_021737205.1 Desulfarculaceae bacterium | reverse complement strand
TGGAAATTCGAAATTAGGTAACGCATCTACATCTTTGTGTTTTCCCCAATTTCAAATTTCGAATTTCAAATTTCACTGCCAAAATACAAGATCAACAAAGTGTAAACTACTTTTGACTTGTCGTGAAGGATGCCATATTCCCCCTGTTTTATTCGTCTTGACACCCTTTTGCCACTTTGATAAATTGTGCTATTTAAACCGACAGCTTATAATTTTGCTCACGGGAGGATGTATGAACGACAGGGCGGATTCAAACAAATCTTCGGATGATCCGGAAGAAGTGATTGAGCTTACCGATGTGATTGCAGATGATTCCGATGAGGAGGTGCTCGAGCTTACCGACAGGGTGGATGAGGATTTAAATGAGAAAGAAAAAGGCCTTGATGTAACCCAAGAGCAGGCCGGCCCCGGCCCGGAGTCCGAAATAGGAGAGGATCGGATTGAGGCTGCCCTGGAGCGCCTTATCGAAAAGAAAATCGGCCATCGGATCGAGGCCGTGCTGTATGAGGTGATGGAGCGCGTCATGGCAAGGGAAGTCGAAGAGATCAAATCCCGGCTTTCAAAGGATCTGGACGAGATTTCCTGAACAGACACGCGACTGGACAATAGATTCAAATTCAAATCATCAGGAACAGGGGATTATTGTAATCCCCTTTTTTCATTCGGATGGATTTTCAGGAGTAAATTTATGAACGACGGCCTTCTTGAAAAGAGTTATGATCCCGCAGGAATTGAAGAAAAATGGTACGAGTTCTGGGAGAGCCATAATTTTTTTACGGCTTCGGAACAAAGCGAGGCAAAACCGTACTCGATCGTGATTCCACCGCCCAATGTAACGGGCGTGCTTCATATGGGCCATGCCCTTAATATCACCATACAGGATATTGTGTGCCGATTCCGGCGGCTTTCCGGCGACAACGTGCTCTGGATGCCCGGCACCGACCATGCCGGTATCGCCACCCAGAACGTGGTGGAAAAGGACCTTGCCGAAAAAGGAAAGACCCGGGACGAACTCGGCAGAGAGGAATTCATAGAGGCGGTCTGGAAGTGGCGAAAAGTCTCCGGCGGCGCGATCATCAATCAGCTCAAACGGCTGGGGGCGTCGTGCGACTGGAGCCGGGAACGCTTCACCATGGACGACGGGCTTTCCGATGCCGTACGCAAGGTTTTTGTCCGCCTTTACAAGGAAGGGCTGATCTACGAGGATCAGTACATCATCAACTGGTGTCCGAGGTGCAAAACCGCTCTGGCGGATCTTGAAGTCGAGTACGAGGAAAAGGACAGCTTCCTGTACCATATCCGGTATCCTTTTAAGGAAGGAAACAATGACGGACTGGTGGTGGCCACCACCAGGCCGGAAACCATCTTTGGGGATACGGCCGTGGCCATCCATCCGGATGACGAACGCTTCAGCGATCTTGAACAGGACACCATCCACCTTCCGCTGACCGACAAGGTCATTGAGATCATAAAAGATCCGTACGTGGACATGGAATTCGGCACGGGCGCGCTCAAGGTCACTCCGGCACACGATACCAACGATTTTACCCTCGGGGACAAACATGGTCTCGAGCGGGTCAAGGTGATTGACGAGGACGGATATATGACCGAAGAAGCGGGTCTGCGGTACCAGGGGCTCGATCGGTTCGAGTGCCGCGAACGGGCAGTGGCCGATCTGAAAGAGAAGGGGCTTCTGGTTAAAAAGACTCCTCTGAAAAACAGTGTGGGAGAATGTTACCGGTGCAAGACCGTTGTGGAACCGTTTTTGTCGAAACAGTGGTTCGTCAGGGTGGGCCCGCTGGCGGAAAAAGCCATGGAGGCCGTAAAAGAGGGGGATACCCGGATTGTTCCCAAGAACTGGGAAAAGACCTATTTTGAATGGCTCGAGAATATCCGGGACTGGTGCATCTCAAGGCAGATCTGGTGGGGGCACCGGATTCCCGCATGGAAATGCCGCTCCTGCGGGGCCAACACGGTGGAGGAGCATGACCCGGACCGGTGCGGGGAATGCGGCTCCACAGATATCTACCAGGAAACGGATGTACTGGATACCTGGTTTTCAAGTGCCCTGTGGCCGTTTTCCACCATGGGATGGCCCCGGGAAACAGAGCTTCTGAAGAAATTTTATCCCACCGATCTTCTGGTGACCGGGTTTGATATCCTGTTTTTCTGGGTGGCCCGGATGATGATGATGGGGATCCATTTCATGAAGGAGGTGCCGTTCCGGGATGTCTACATTCATGCGCTGGTTCGGGACGAGGACGGGAAAAAGATGAGCAAGTCCAAAGGAAATGTCATCGACCCGATCCAGGTCATCGAGAATTACGGGGCCGACGCCTTCCGGTTCACGCTGGCCGCGTTCGCCGCCCAGGGCAGGGATGTCAAGATGTCCGAAAGCCGCGTGGAAGGATACCGCCACTTTGTGAACAAACTCTGGAATGCGGCCCGGTTTTCCCTTATTCATATAGAAGAGGAACAGGAGGTGTTTGATACCGACCGTTTTTCCGATCTTGAAAAATGGATCCTGTCCCGGAGTGCGGCGACTGCCCTGGAGGTCAGGGACGGAATCGACAATTACCGGTTCAACGAAGCGGCTGTAAGCATATATCAGTTTGTCTGGCATGAATTCTGTGACTGGTATCTCGAGGCGTGCAAACCTGCGCTGTACGAGAAAGAGGGGATTGAAAGAAGAGATGCGGTACGAACTGTCCTGTCAAAGGTCATGAAAGACATCCTGATCATGCTGCACCCGTTCATGCCGTATGTAACCGAAGAGATCTGGCATCAGCTGCCCACTTCCACGGGCTCGATCATGGAAGCCTCCTACCCTTATGACGATGCGACATATAACCGGAACCGGAATCCGTCACTGGAAAAGGATATGGAATATGTGTTCGCCCTTGTCAGCGGGGTGAGGAACATCAGGAGCGAGATGAACATTCAGCCTTCGGTGAATTTGCGGGTTGTCGCCCAGACGGACCAGGCAGGGGAAAGAGGGTTGTTGGAAAAGAACAGCTCCGTGGTTGTGAATCTGGCCCGGCTTGAAAACCTGACCGTATCTGATATGGACAATGCCCCGCAATCCAGTGCCGCGTTTGTCGTGGGCAATACCACGGCATATGTGGATCTCAAAGGGGTAATCGACTTTTTAAAGGAGGAAAAGCGTCTTTTAAAGGAGATCGATAAAGTCACAAAAGAGCTTGTATCCGTTTCAAAACGCCTCAACAATGAAAGTTTTCTGGAAAAAGCCCCCCAAGATGTGGTGGAAAAGGTGAAAGAGCAGCAGAAGGGACTTGAGGAAAAGAACGATCGGCTGGCTGAAAGCCTTGGCCGTATAAAAAAGATGAAGTGAGGGGAAGATGGATGCTTTATCCGAACTGATTTCGCTTGCCCTTTACGAGGACTCAGGGTTCGGGGATATCACCACGGATCCCCTGATGTGCAATTCGCGCCCAGGCACCGGCATTATCAAGGCAAAGGAGCCGCTAGTACTTTCCGGCATGAAAGTGGCCGAGCAGGTGTTCCGGACGGTGGACCCGGATGTGGAGATCCGTTCGGATTTCCGAAACGCGGACCGGATCCGGGAGGGGGATACGGTGATGACGGTCAAAGGGGGTCTGAAAGCCATGCTGAAGTCCGAGCGGATTGCGTTGAACTTTCTCCAGCGCCTTTCCGGGATTGCCACTTTCACCCGCTCCATTGTAGATCACCTTGACAACCGGGAAGTCCGGGTGGTGGACACAAGAAAGACCACGCCGGGATGGCGCTTGATCGAAAAGGCGGCCGTCTGCGACGGCGGCGGATACAACCACAGGATGTCTCTTTTTGACGGGGTTTTGATCAAGGACAATCATATCACTGTGGCAGGCGGCATCCGCAATGCAGTGGCCGCCATCCGGCCCAAGCTGTCTCACCTGATCAAAATCGAGGTGGAGGCGGCCACAATGGCCCAGGTGGAAGAAGCGCTCGATGCCGGAGCGGAGGTCATCATGCTGGACAACATGGGGATTTCACAGATGAAAAAGGCGGTTGACCTGATCGATCACCGGGTGCCGGTGGAGGCCTCCGGTAATATCACCAGGGACAATATCCGGGAAGTCGCAGCCACCGGTGTGGACATGATCTCCATGGGAGCGCTGACCAATCAGGCCGGAGCGGTGGATCTGAGCATGCGGATTCATGTCTGACCACGGCTGCAGGGTTACAGGGAAGTAAGCGTGTCCCGTCCCGAGTTCTTGGACATATACAGGGCTTTGTCGCCCCTTCCCACAAAGGATTCCAGGGATTCGTTTTCGATATATTCGGTGGCGCCGATGCTCACGGTGATAGAGCGTTCCACCCCCTTTTGCGGGGTGAACACCTGTTCCGCGATGGTTTCTTTGATCCGGTGACCAACTACGCAGGCTTTTTCGAGTTCGGTTTCCGGCAGAATTACGGTGAATTCCTCCCCTCCGTACCGGTAGGCCGTATCCGAAGTTCTCAGGCATTCGCCCACCACTTTTGCGATCCGCATCAGTACCTTGTCCCCTTCGAGATGGCCGAATGTGTCATTGTATTCCTTGAAAAAATCGATGTCGATGATCAAAAGGGAGAGGGGTCTGTTGTAACGGGTATGGCGTTCGATTTCCTTTTTGACCTGCTTGAAGAAGTGTCTCGAGTTAAAAAGATCCGTGAGCCCGTCGGTTATGGCAAGCCTTTCCAGCTCCTTGAGCATTTGATCCCGTTCTTTTTGAAGTTCGAGTTCCCGTACCACCCGCTTGATTCTCAGCTCCAGCTCTTCAAACCGGAAAGGCTTGAAGATGAAATCGCTGGCCCCTGCGTTGATGGCCTCTTCATAGGAATAATCCGCATTGTAGCCGGTCATGACCATGACATTGGCATTGTGCTCGTTGAAGATATGCCGGGTCAGTTCGAGCCCGTCCATCCCGTGCATCATGATATCGGTGATCACGATGTCCGCGTTGAATTGTTTGAGTTTATCGATCGCCTCTTCCGCGTTTTCCGCGGAATCCACTTCGTACTCCAGCATTTCCAGAAAATCCACCACGGACTCACGGACGGCTTTATCATCATCAACAACAAGTAAGGCGTATGCCATTTGGACTTATCCAATTATTGGACAGCAGGTTTATAAAGGGAATCTTGACACTTTCCAAGCTTCCTGATACATATAGCTATTTTCCATAAACAACACCTGTTAATCTATCTTTTTACGAAATAAAAGTCAACTCCGCGTTTGAGGTTAATTTGAAAAATAAACTGGAAAGCATCAGAAATTTCAGCATAATTGCGCATATCGATCACGGAAAATCCACTTTGTCCGACAGGATGATACAGATGTCCGGGGTGGTGGAAGACCGCGATTTCAAGGACCAGATCCTCGATTCAATGGATATCGAAAGAGAACGGGGCATCACCATCAAATCCCAGACCATTTCATTGCCGTACCAGGGCAAGGACGGCAAATCCTACTGGCTGAATCTCATTGACACCCCGGGACACGTGGATTTTTCCTACGAGGTCTCGAGGGCGCTCGCCTCCTGTGAAGGGGCGTTGATCCTTGTGGATGCCGGGCAGGGGGTAGAGGCCCAGACTCTGGCCAACATTTACCTGGCAATGGAACATGATCTCGAGATTATTCCGGTGATCAACAAGATCGATCTCCCGTCGGCGGAGATCGAATGGGTCAAGGAGCAGATAGAAGAAGATCTGGGGCTTGACAGTGAAGAAGCCCTGATGATTTCCGCCAAAAACGGCATCGGGATCGAAGCTGTTTTCGATGCCATCGTCAACATGATTCCGCCGCCGGAAGACAAGTCTGATGAACCGTTGAAAGCGCTTATTTTTGACTCCCATTATGACCCGTACCGGGGAACCATCGTTCATTTTCGGGTGTTCCAGGGAACGGTGAAGCCGGGAGACAGAATTATGTTCATGTCCAACCGGGCCGAGTACAAAGTGGAAGAGACCGGGATCTTTCAGATTGTACGGAAACCGAGAAACAAATTGCAGGCAGGCCATGTGGGGTATATCATCGCCGGGATCAAGATGATCCAGGATGTGAAAATCGGGGATACCATCACGGTGGCGGACAACCCGTGCGAATCCGCCATGCCGGGATTCAGGGAACCGAATCCGGTGGTGTTCTCCTCCATATATCCCCTGGCTTCGGATGAATACGGGCAGCTGACCGAAGCGCTTGAAAAACTCAAGCTCAACGATGCCTCGCTTGTATTTGAAAAGGATTCTTCCGCGGCGCTGGGCTTCGGCTACCGGTGCGGCTTTCTGGGGCTTTTGCATCTTGAAGTGGTTCAGGAGCGGCTTGAGAGGGAATACGGGCTTTCTTTGATCCTGACCGCGCCTTCGGTGATGTACGAAGTGACCAGAACCGGCGGAGAAGTTGAAATCATAGACAACCCGGCGGATTTTCCCGATCCCGCCGAGATTGAAAAGATCAGGGAGCCTTTCATCAAGGCGTCGATCATCGTGCCGGACAAGTACATGGGCAATGTCATGCAGGTGTGCCATGAACACCGGGGCATCAGTGAAAACTACCAGTACCTGACCAGCAAGCGCCTGGAGATGAGGTTTGATATTCCGCTCTCCGAGGTGGTGTACGAGTTTTACGACCGGATGAAGAGCGTGACCCAGGGATACGGTTCCTTTGACTACGAGGTGGCCGGGTACAGGGAGACCGACCTTGTCAAGCTCGATTTTTTGATCAATTTCGAGCGGGTGGACGCCCTTTCCCAGCTGATTCACAGGGACAAGGCCGAAGCAAGGGCAAAAGCGGCCTGCAAGAAGCTCAAGGAAGAGATGCCGAGACAGATGTTCAAGGTGCCCATCCAGGGCGCCGTCGGCGGGAAAGTGGTGGCCCGGGAGACGGTGAACGCCTTTCGCAAGGATGTCACCGCCAAGTGCTACGGCGGGGACATTTCAAGAAAGCGCAAGCTCCTTGAAAAGCAGAAAAAAGGCAAAAAGAAGATGAAAATGGTGGGCCAGGTGGAGATCCCCCAGTCCGCCTTCCTATCCGTCCTCAAGTCGGATCACTGATCCCTGAGCCGGTATCAGCTCCGGCCCTTCAAGCCGGTTTCCTCCTCTGTACCCGGACCTTCGGGGGAATTTCGCCTTATTATGCCGGCATCAGCCGATCCGGTATAACCTTCCACGCACCGTCGCAGGCCAGACAGGGCTGCTCCGAGGTAAAT
>JAIPEK010000111.1 GCA_021737205.1 Desulfarculaceae bacterium | reverse complement strand
TAAACCCATGGACATATTTTTTCAACAGCTTGTCAACGGTCTGACCATCGGCAGTATTTTCGCCCTGGTCGCCCTGGGATACACCATGGTGTACGGCATCATGAAACTGATAAATTTTGCCCACGGAGACCTTGTTGCGATGGCGGCATTTGTCGGATTGACTGTTTATGACCGGTTCCTTGGACCGGACACCAACTCGGTTGTATCGTTGATACTGATTTTCGTTTCCACAGGCATTATTATCGCCTTTGCCGGGATCCTTCTGGAACGGATCGCATACAAACCCCTTCGGACGGCGCCGAGGCTCAGCGCAGTGGTATCCGCACTGGGGGCGAGCCTTGTGATCCAGAATGGTATCATGCTCATATGGGGCCCGAGAATGCGGTTTTTCCCCACAGACATCCTGCCTTCCACCACATGGAATATCGGCGGCATTTACTTGAGCTTTATACAGGTTTCCATTCTGATCCTCTCGGTGATCATCATGGCGGGACTGATCTTTTTTATCGATAAAACCCGGGTCGGAACGGCCATACGGGCCACATCCCTGGACCATGACGCCTCAAAACTGATGGGCATCAACGTGAACAACATTATCACGCTGGTTTTTATCATCGGTACGTTCCTCGGCGCCGTGGGCGGACTTTTTATCGGATTATACTACAAGGGGATCACTTTCAACATGGGCTGGAATTACGGGCTTTATGCGTTTGTGGCCGCCATCATCGGAGGGATCGGAAATATTCCCGGCGCCATGGTGGGCGGTATCCTGCTCGGTGTTTTCAAGGCGCTGATTGCCGGGTATATATCCAGCGTATGGGCGGATGCCTTAACTTTTGTTCTGTTGATCGGCATCCTTGTGGTAAGGCCAACAGGTATCATGGGCGAACGTGTTGCGGAGAAAGTATAATGAAATTTACGGATAAAAAATCTATCGGATACATCATCTTTATTGCGGCGATTCTCGCCTACCCGGCCCTGGCCGACTCAAGGTGGCTCGCGGTGGGATCGACCTTTCTTATCTTTTCCGTTGTGGGCCTGAGCGAGGACATTATCCTGGGCAAGGGCGGCATGTTCAACATGGGACACGCACTTTTCTTCGGTATGGGGGCCTACACGGCAGCCATCCTGAACAAATTTTTCGGCATCCCGATCCTTTACACCACCCCGTTCGCCATCCTGGTCCCGGCCTTTTTCGCCATTGTCCTGGCAGGTCCGATTATCCATTTGAGAGGAGACTATCTTCTCGTTTCCACCATCGGTCTGAATATTGTCTTCATTCAGCTTCTGCAGAATGACCTCTTCGGCATCACCGGCGGACCCAACGGCATCTTCGGGCTCGATATCCCGCAAATTCTCGGGGTTGATCTGGGATCGCCCACAGCGGTATATTACACCGGTGTGTTTGTTCTCCTTCTGACCTTCGGTATCATGGCCAATCTGGACCGGAGCAAACCGGGAAGGGCGCTGCAATACTTCCGGCTGGACGATCTTGCCGCAAAGAGCATCGGGATCAACACCAGTGCATACCGGCTGTTCGCCTTTGCCGTGGGTGCGGGCATCGCGGGCCTCGGCGGCGTTCTTTTCGCCATTCAGTATTCAGCGGTGAGCCCGGAAGCATTCAACTTCATGCAGTCGGTTCTATTCTTCTCCATCGTTCTCGTGGGAGGCTCGTCCATCCCCGGCATTCTGATGGGTACATTCGTCATGTTTGTTCTCCCTGAAATATTCCGTGACTTTGCCACCTGGCGGTATTTCATCTTCGGCTTTGCCATGATCCTGGCAATGGTTCTCAGGCCGGAAGGCATACTCCCTGCAAAATTCGGAAAAATCCCCGCATACATGAAAAAGGAATAAACCATGGAGATTCTTGAACTAAAACATATGACCAAACGGTTCGGCGGCCTTACCGCTGTGGACGACCTGAACCTGAAAGTGGAAAAAAACCAGGTATACGGCATCATCGGTCCCAACGGCGCCGGCAAGACCACTGCGTTCAACTGCATTACCGGTATCCATCCCCCGGAAGAAGGATCGGTTCTCTGGCAGGGAGACGACATCACCCGGCTGGCCCCTTACAAAGTAGCCTCCAGAGGAATCGTCCGAACGTTTCAGACCATACGCCTTTTCACCGAAATGAGCGTGGCTGAAAACATTATGTCGGGCCGGCACTTCAGGAGCAAACAGAAGATGTGGCACGGAATCTTCCACACCCCGCTTTCCATAAAAGATGAAAAGGAAAACTGGCTGAAGGTCCAGGAGAACATGGAATTTTTCCACATCGACCATCTGGCCTCCGAGCCTGTGGGAAGCCTTCCGTACGGACTCCAGCGAAAGGTGGAAATGGCGAGGGCATTGGCATCCGAACCCGAACTTCTCATACTCGATGAACCGGCCGCCGGACTGAACAACAACGAAACCATGAGTCTCGTGGAAACGATCAACCTGATCCGGGATTCCGGCATCACCATCCTTCTGATCGAACATGACATGGAACTGGTGATGACCGTGACTGACTACATAACGGTGATCAACTTCGGCAAACAGATCGCGGAAGGCAAACCCGAACAGGTGCAGTCCGATCCCGTGGTGATAGAAGCCTACCTGGGCAGTGATGATGAGGATGAAGACGATGAATGATAACAATGCAATGTTCAAGGTTGAAGACCTGGAAGTATATTACGGAAGCATCGCCGCAATAAAGGGGATATCCCTGGAAGTCTCCAAAGGAGAAATCGTAACCATCCTTGGAGCCAACGGCGCCGGCAAGACCACTACCCTTCGAACCATCAGCCGGCTCCACGACCCAAAGGCAGGCAAAATCTTTTTCAAGGGACAGGACATCACCCGGACCCCGTCCCACAAAATCGTGTCCATGGGAATCGGCCACTCCCCGGAAGGCAGAAGGATTTTTAAAATTCTCACTGTGGAAGAGAATCTCCTTCTCGGTGCGTACGTGAACAAGGAGACCGACCGGAAAATCCTCTCCTGGGTATATGAGCTTTTCCCGAGACTCCAGGAGAGGCGCAAGCAGCTCGCCGGAACTCTTTCCGGAGGAGAGCAGCAGATGCTTGCCATTGCAAGGGCGTTGATGTCGGACCCCGAGCTTCTGCTGCTGGACGAGCCGAGCCTTGGCCTTGCCCCCATACTGGTAAAGACCATTTTCAAGACCATAAGAGAAATCAGTGACAGTGGTGTGACGGTTCTGCTCGTGGAACAGAACGCCAAGGCGGCCTTGAAACTCGCCGACAGGGGATATGTGCTGGAAGTCGGCAATATGGCCTTAAGCGGCACATCCCGGGACCTTCTCGCCTCGGAAAAGGTGCAGGAGGCATACCTGGGAAAGAAAAAGTAAATCGTTTACCCGAATCTTCCGTCGGAACGGGTCTTCGCCACCTCTTCCCGGTCCGCCGTCATCCAGCCGGATACGCTGTTTTCCACCCGGTCGAAATTTTCAATATAGGGTTTGATATCGATCAGCGGCGTGCCGTCCAGCACATCCACCCCCCCGATGGTGATGATGTTTTTTTCCACGGACAGAAGCCGGACGATGGATATGCCGATATGGTTGGGCCGCAACGGCGAACGGGTGGCGTAGACCCCCCTTTCGACGGTGTCCATGAACGGCGTCACCGTCAGGCTCATCCTTCCTGCCTTGTGAAACAGGTATAGCAGATAGACATGGCTGAACCCGGCCAGATCCTTCAGTCCTTCCTTGTACGCTTTGTTCACTTCCACGCTTCCCGCGGTTTCGCCGGCCCCCGTGGGCTGGATCGGCATATCCTCGATCCGGGTGAACGGTGAGCGGATGGTTCCGATGCTCTCTATGTAAGCCATATGATTCTTTCCTTTTCCTTGTCAGTAAAAACCGCTGTTTGCAATTCAGATACAAACACTGATATATTCTAATCTCGTGGGAGAAAAGGTCAACCCCTGCTTATGCAATGAATGATCCGGAGCTTTTAATGGAACTTGAAAACTGGCACTCACTTGTCAAAAACGCCGTAAACCGGTCCGCCCATCCCGGACCGCCCGGTGATGAGTCGCTCAAACCGGCCAGTGTCGTCGCCCTCATTTCCGTCATCGAAAGCCCCCATCTTCTTTTCATTGAAAAGGCTGATAAAAAGGGATACCCGTGGCGGGGCCAGATGGCCTTTCCGGGCGGTCACACGGACCCGTCGGACGGGAACCGTCTGGAAACTGCTTTGCGGGAGCTTTTCGAAGAGATGGGGATTCGGCGGGAAAATGTGAACCTGATCGGTTCCCTCGGTCATTTTCTCACTATCAACCACACGGAAATCAAGGCCTTTATCGGGTTCTGGAATAGAAAAGACCGGATCACACCGGATCACGCCGAAATTTCCCGGGTCATTGAAATCCCGGTTCACCACCTGCTGCAGCTCCATGCGGAAAAAGGATTCCATAACAGAGAGGTGGGGATCGAAGAGCTCGCCTATCCGTTCAGGGAGTTTGTCATATGGGGAGTCACCGCCAAGATCATCCACCACTTAATGGAGATCATCAACGGCCGGCTCAGTGAGCCTTCCTCCGTTTCGTGACCCGGATCACGATTTTAAGAAAAAGAAAAAAAGAGAGTGCGCCCAGAAGCAGGGGGAACCAGATGTATCCCACGTACCCTTGGGTCTGGATCGACACCTTGACACCGACAACGGAAAAAGCGAACACCACAAAAGACAGGACTGCAACGGTCCAGCACAGAGTATCCGAATCGTACCAGGGGGTGATCACCTTGCGGAAAAAAGGGTGTTTTTCAAGCTTCATAAAGTTCCGTATCCATGATTTTCATGCCGGCCCCCATCTTTTATAAGAAACTTGAAACAAGAGACAGGAAACAAGGGGCCTCATATTTGTAACTTGCCGAAAGGGTGCAGTCTCTATCAAGTTTCGATCTTCGTTGTGATGATGCTGCGTCATGACGGTTTATATGATAGCGGTTAGATATTACCTAACACTTAAAACTTACACTTATACAATATATAGATTTTTTACTTGACATCGAACTATATATTGTTTATTTCTTGAAATATAAGGCCTTGCTCAACGACTGGCTTAAATTAATATAAATCCACGCAGAATTCAAGGAGTACATTGATGTTTGATAAAATTAAAAAGCGCGACGGCAGAGTTGTTGAATTTGATTCCTCCAAAATCAGTGATGCAATTTCCAAGGCCGGAGAAGCCACCGGGGAGTTCAACGGCAGGGAGGCCCAGAAGATGACCTTGAAGGTCATCACACTTGCAAGGGACCTGAAGCTCGGCCCGGTTCCGGAGGTGGAGGAGGTACAGGACATAGTGGAACGGGTTCTTCTTGATTCCCCGTTTTACAAGACCGCCAAAGCCTACATTATCTACCGGGAACAGCACAACCAGCTGCGGAAAATAGCGGTCAAGGAAAACGTGGATCTCATGGACAGCTACATCCGCAGGATGGACTGGAAAGTCAAGGAAAACAGCAACATGAGCTACTCCCTGCAGGGACTTAACAATTTTATCTCTTCGGACATCACAGCCGAATACTGGCTCAACCGGATCTATCCCCCCGAAGTCCGGGACGCCCATTATGCAGGCGACATCCATATCCACGACTTAAGTCTTCTGTCCGTATACTGCGTGGGCTGGGATCTTCAGGACGTCCTGCTCGAAGGGTTCAAAGGGGTGGCCGGAAAGGTGGAAAGCGCGCCGCCGAAACACTTCAGAAGCGCACTGGGCCAGATCGTGAACTTCTTTTACACCCTCCAGGGAGAAGCGGCCGGCGCCCAGGCCATGTCCAATTTCGACACCCTGCTCGCCCCGTTCGTCCGGGAGGACAACCTGACCCGCAAAGAGGTGAAGCAGGCGCTCCAGGAATTTGTATTCAACATCAACATCCCTACACGGGTCGGGTTCCAGACGCCGTTCACCAACATTACCATGGACCTCAACGTCCCCTCCATATTAAAGGATTCCCCGGTGATCATCGGCGGGGAATACAGGCGGGAAACCTACGGCGGGTTCCAGCAAGAAATGGACGTAATCAACGACGCATTTGCAGAGGTCATGATGGAAGGGGATGCAAAAGGACGGGTCTTCACCTTTCCCATCCCCACCTACAACATCACCGAGGATTTCGACTGGGACAACCCCAACCTTGAACATGTCTGGAAAATGACCGGGAAATACGGCACTCCATACTTTTCAAACTTTGTGAACTCGGACATGTCCCCGGAAGACGCCCGGTCCATGTGCTGCCGGCTGAGACTCGACAACCGGGAGCTGAAAAAACGGGGCGGCGGCCTTTTCGGCGCCAACCCCCTCACCGGCTCCATCGGGGTGGTCACGCTGAACCTGCCGAGAATCGGGTACCTGTCAACCGATGAAAACGATTTCATGGAACGCCTGGACAATCTGACCCAAACCGCTGCCGACTCCCTTGTCATCAAACGGAAGATCCTGGAACGATTCACCGAGGGGGAACTCTACCCGTACTCCAAGTTCTACCTGAGAAAGGTCAAGGAGAGTTCCGGGTGCTACTGGAAAAACCACTTTTCCACCATCGGCCTTCTCGGCATGAACGAAGCCTGCCTCAATTTCCTGGGAGAGGATATCGGAACCGATACCGGACAGGCTTTCTCCGTCAAGGTCATGGACCATATCCGCGAAAAAATGGAGGCCGTCCAGGAAGAGACCGGGGAGATTTTCAACCTGGAAGCGACCCCTGCTGAAGGGACCACCTACCGGTTCGCCATGATGGACAAGGGCAAATACGCCGACATCATCTGTGCAAACGATTCTGCATACCGGGACGGCAAGGATCCCTTCTACACGAACTCCACCCACCTGCCGGTGAACTACACGGACGATGTATTCGAGGCCCTGAATCTTCAGGACGATTTACAGACCCGGTACACAGGAGGAACCGTGCTGCATCTCTTCACCGGCGAAGAAATCGGGGATGTGGAAACGGTGAAGAACATGGTCAAAAAAGTGGCCACCAACTACAAACTTCCCTACTTCACGTTGACCCCGACCTTCAGTGTCTGCCCCTCCCACGGTTACATATCCGGGGAGCACCATACCTGTGAAAAATGCGGCGGCGAAACCGAAGTATACTCCAGGGTGGTCGGGTACCTGCGGCCGGTCAAACAGTGGAACAACGGCAAACAGACCGAGTTTGAAATGCGCAAAACCTTCAAGGTGGCCTGATCATCAATAAAGGACTGACAA